>DASZUP010000067.1:0-6826 GCA_035547635.1 Pirellulales bacterium | reverse complement strand
ATTTGGACCACGCCTGGAACATTCAACTGTTGAAGCAAGACTAACGGGGGCCATCTTCGCAGGGGTCACTGGTCCGCAGGGTGGGCGCCGCCCACCTTAAATAAAGAGTCAATCGTAGTTTCACGGTGGGCGATGCCCACCCTACTTTTTAGTCTCGGAGTAACCATTCATGGCAAAAGCACTCGAAGCGCTGGGCATGATTGAGACCAAGGGCTTCGTGGCCCTGGTCGAAGCCAGCGACGCAATGATGAAGGCCGCGAACGTCGAGTTCCTCGGCTGGGACAAGGTCGGCAGCGGCCTGGTCACGGCGTTTGTGACCGGCGACGTGGCCGCCGTCAAGGCCGCGACCGACGCCGGCGCAGCCGCCGCCGGACGCATCGGCGAAGTGGTCAGCGTGCAAGTCATTCCTCGCCCGCATGAAGACCTTGGCGTCGTGCTGCCCGTGCCGCAGAAGGCCGCCGCCAAGTAAGCAAACAAGTCAAACCGATTCAAACCCAAGAAAGAACTGAGATGCAAGACGCCATTGGATTATTGGAAACCAAGGGGCTGGTCGCCCTCGTTGAAGCGACCGACGCGATGGCCAAGGCGGCCAACGTGCAGATCGTCAAGAAGATCCCGATCGGCGGCGGCCTGGTCACGACCGTCGTCCGCGGCGACGTGGGCAGCGTTCGCGCGGCGATCGAAGCCGGCGCCTCGGCCGCCACGCAGGTGGGCGAGCTGACTGCCAGCCACGTCATCCCGCGCCCGGCGGAAGGATTGGTCAAGGCGTACCTGGCGTAAGGAATCGCAAGCGTCCGCTTTGCACTGGCACGGCGGCTCGCCCCACACGGAGGTTGCAGGAGCACTCGTCATGAAAATCCTCGTCGCAAACCTGGGCTCAACCAGCTTCAAGTACCGCTTGTACGATATGGCGGACGAGCGGCAGCTTGCGCGTGGCGGAACCGAACGAATCGGTTCGGCTGAGAGCCGCTCGTTTGTCGAAATCGGCGAAGCGCGACAGGAGATGGTTTCGGCCGTGCCGGATCATGCCGTCGCGGTGCGCCGTTGCCTGGATCAACTGGCCGATCCCGAGCATGGTTGCTTGAAGTCGGCTGAGGAAGTGGCGGCCATCGGCTTCAAGGCGGTTCACGGCGGAGTGTTCAGCGGCGTACAGCGAGTCACTCCGCACGTGCTGGCGGCAATGGAGTCCATGAACGCCGTGGCGCCGGCGCATAATCCGCCGTATATCAAGGCGATGCGGCTGCTGAGCGAAAAGCTGCCTGAGATCCCGCTGGTGGCGGCCTTTGAAACCGGCTTCCACCAGACCATTCCCGATCGGCTGCGTTACTATGCCGTGCCGTACGAGTGGGCCGCCAAGCACCAGGTTCGCCGTTGGGGATTCCACGGCGCCAGCCATCGCTACATCGCCAAGCGCACGGCGGAATTGCTGGGACGCGAAGATCTGCGGATCATCTCCTGCCACCTGGGCGGCTCCAGCTCGCTGTGCGCGATCAAGTACGGTCACAGTCTGGCGTCCAGCATGGGCATGAGCCCGCAGTCGGGCGTGCCGCAGAACAATCGGACGGGCGATTTCGATTGCTTCGCCTTGCCCGTGCTGATTGAGCAAACCGGCAAGTCGCTGGACGAGCTGCTGCAAGAGCTCAATTCAAAAAGCGGCCTGCTGGGGCTGAGCGGCGTGAGCGGCGACATGCGGGATCTGGAGGAAGCGGCGGCCCAGGGCAATGATCGCGCCAGGCTGGCCCTCGACGTGTTCGTCACCTCCGTGCGGCATTACCTGGGCGCTTACCTGGTGGAGCTCGCCGGCGCCGACGTGATCGTGTTCACCGGGGGCATCGGCGAGAACTGCGGCAATGTCCGGGCGGCGGTTTGCAAGAGCCTGGAGAGCTTTGGCATTGAGCTCGACCAGGCCGCCAACGACGCGGCCAAGGGAGAGTGCTCGATCGGCGCCGCCTCGAGCCGTACGCAAATTTGGGTCGTGCCGACGAACGAAGAAATCGTTGTCGCCCGACAGGCTAAGAAACTTTTGGAATCCGACTGAACGGTCGCCGATGTTTGTCGCCAAAGTAACCGGCAGCGTGGTGGCCACGCAAAAAACGGCCTCGATGGTCGGCCACAAATTGCTGATCGTCGAGCCCTACCGCATCGACGCGCAGAATCGCGGCCAGTTGACCACCACCGGCCGCACGTTCGTCGCCGTCGACACGGTCGGCGCCGGCCAGGACGAGTTCGTGTTGATCGTGCAAGGCTCCAGCGCCCGGCTGACGCCAGAAACCAAGAACCTGCCGGTCGACGCCGTGATCATCGGCATCGTCGATACGGTGCACGTCGATCAGAAGTGCGTGTTCAGCAAATAGGCGGCAGGCGGTTCGCGAGAAAAGACGAGCGCGTCCGACTTCAATCCGATAGCATCCCGTAGGAATCAATACTCGCTATGCAAGCCACGGAAACTTTGATTCGCAGCGTCGTTCAAGAAGTGCTCTCGCGGATGGGCAATGCCGCTCCGCTGCCGTCGGCAACTCGCGGTTATGCCGGCCGGTTCGGCATATTCACCTGCGTCGACGAAGCGGTGGCGGCCGCGACCGAAGCCTTCGAGCAGTTGTCGGAACGCACCATCGCCGACCGCAAGCGAATTATCGACCACATCCGCCGCATTTCCATCGACCAGTGCGTCGAGCTGGGCACGATGGAGATGGAAGAGACCAAGATCGGCCGCTTGGCGCACAAGATCGAAAAGCTCAAGACGCTCGGCGAGCGGACGCCCGGCGTCGAGTTCCTGCGGAGCGAAGTCTACAGCGGCGACCACGGGCTGGCATTGATCGAGCACGCCCCGTTCGGCGTGATCGGCGCCATTACGCCGGTGACCCATTCGCTGCCGACCATCACGGGCAACGCGGTCAGCATGATCGCCGGCGGTAACACGCTGGTCGTCAATCCGCACCCGAGCGGCAAGAAGGTGGCGGCCGAAGGCGTGCGCCGTTTCAATGAAGCGATCTATCGCGACCTGGGCATCGACAACCTGATCTGCGTCATCGCCGAGCCGACGCTCGACTCGGCCAACGGCATTTTCAAGCATCGCGGCGTGCGGATGATCTGCGTCACGGGCGGACCGGCCGTAGCCCGGGCCGCGCTCAACAGCGGCAAGCGGGCCGTGGTGGCCGGTCCCGGCAATCCGCCGGTGGTGGTCGACGAAACGGCCGATCTCGACCGCGCCGCCCGCTCGATCATTCAAGGCGGCGCCTACGACAACAACCTGCTGTGCATCGCCGAAAAGGAAGTCTTCGTCGTCGCCGACGTCTTCGACGAGATGCTGGCCGCCATGGAGCGGGCCGGCGCCGCGAGGTTGAACGCCCGCGAAGTCGACGCCCTGACGTCGGTCGCCATCACGACCGTCGGCGAAGGCGAACACAAGCACGACGTACCGGCCAAGGAGTTCCTGGGCCAGGATGCCGCCGTGCTGGCGCGCGGCATCGGCAAGCAGGTTTCGCCCGAGGTCGAACTGCTGTTCGGCGAAACGGACGAGTCCAACCCGTTCGTGCCGGTCGAACAGATGATGCCCTTCATCCCCTTCGTCCGCGTCCGCGACGTCGACGAGGCGATCGCCAAGGCGAAGTTCTACGAGCACGGTTTCCGCCATACGGCCATCATTCACTCGACCAACGTACGCAACATGACCAAGATGGGCCGGGCGATGGACACCACGCTGTACGTCAAGAACGGCCCGTGCATGGCCTCGCTCGGTCTGGGCGGCGAAGGCTACCTCTCCTTCTCCATCGCCACTCCCACCGGCGAAGGCGTCACCACGCCCCTCACGTTCACTCGCGAGCGGCGCTGCTCAATGATCGACGAACTGCGGATTCTTGGAAAGTGAGAGGAAGGGAGTAGGGAGTAGGGAGCAGGGAGTAGCGTAAGAAGACAGTCTCCGAGCCCTGGCATTCGGCGACTTTGGACCTTGGACTTTAAGACTTTGGACTGAGTATGCAGATCGGCTCCGTCGTCGGCATTGCAACTTCGACCGTCAAGCATCCGTCCATGGAAGGCTGGAAGCTGCTGGTCGTGCAGTTGCTGGCGGCTGATGGTAAATCGCCCGACGGCGAGCCGGTGCTGGCGGTCGACCGTTTGGGCGCCGGTCGCGGAGAGAAAGTGATTTTGACAAGCGACGGGCGCAGCACGCGTGAGTTGCTCAAGAGCGACACGACGCCGGTCCGTTGGAGCGTGATGGGAATTCCTGATTGATGGCCGTCGCTGCGGAGGAAATCGAAAGACTGGTTCGAGAGGCGATTGCCAGGTCGGGCGGCGGCAATGGCGCAGCCAACGTCGAGCGAATTGTCGGAGAAGTGCTCGACAGGCTTCAGGCCAAGACGTCTTCGCCACTGGAACTGATCCTTGCCTCGCGAGTCGTGACCCTGGCGGAGATTGAAGGAAGACTCGAAGGAATCAAGCAACTGGTCGTGCCGGCCAAGGCGGTGATTACGCCGGCAGTCCGCGACCTGTTGCGGCAGAAAAAGATTGACATTGGCTTCGCCCTGCCGGGCAAGGCGGCGGCGAAAGTGCGGCTGCCGCTCGTCGTGGGCGTGGCGGAAACGAAACACGATGCAGCCGGCGCCATGCAAGCCGTCGCGATAGCAGGAGTGACGATCGAGCGGCTGACCCGCGTCGGGTTGGCGCCGGTCGTCGGCGAGTTGTGCGAGGCTGTGAGCAAGGGCGGCAAGTTGGGATTGCTACTGACAAACGAGACGGCCGCCGCGCTCTGCCTGGCGAATCGCAGGCCTGGCGTGCGAGCCGTCGCCGCAACCAGCATTGCCGCCACGCCGCGAGCCGTGCGATCGGTCGGCGCCAACCTGCTGACGGTCGATCCCGCCGGGCGAACGATGTTTGAGATGCAGCGAATCATCAGCCAGTTTGTCGCCGGCGCGCCGTACGCGTGTCCTGCAGAGTTGGCGAAGGAATTGGAGTAAGTCAGCCTTTTCAGCCTGACAGACGTCAACCTGGAAAGGCTGAGCTACGAGCGGACGAAAATGCGAATTGGAAAAGTCATTGGCAAAGTGACCTTGAATCGCTCGCACCCGAGCTTGCTGGGGGCGACCTACAAGCTGGCTGCGCCGCTGACGCTCGACGAACTGGCCGACGGCGCCGAGCCTGCGGCGGAAGCGCTGGTCGTCTACGACGAGCTGGGCGCCGGACTGGGCAGCCTGATCGCCATCAGCGAAGGGGGCGAAGCGGCCCAGCCTTTCACTCCCAACCCCAAACCGGTCGACGCCTACAACGCCGCGATTCTCGACACCGTAGATGTGAGAAAACCTTAGCACAGGCGCCGTCCGCCCAGGAAACAAAATCAAGCTTTGTTCTAATTCACGGTGGGCGATGCCCGCCCTACACGCGGCGGCCGTGGCCGCCCTACAAACAAGCGAATGACTATGACGCCCAATCTGCACAAGCTCAAAGAAGAAATCTGCGACATCGGCCGCCGGCTCTACAACAAGGGCTTTGCCGCCGGAAACGACGGCAACATCAGCTATCGTCTGAACGAGAAGGAGGTGCTCTGCACGCCGACGTTCATCTCGAAGGGCTTCATGAAGCCCGACGATTTGTGCATCGTTGACATGGACGGCAATCAGATTTCCGGCCGCCGCAAGCGGAGCAGCGAGGTCCTGCTGCACCTGACGATCATGAAGGCTCGGCCGGACGTGAAGAGCGTCGTGCACTGCCATCCGCCGCACGCCACCGCCTTTGCCGTGGCTCGCGAGCCGATTCCCCAATGCGTGCTGCCCGAGGTCGAGGTGTTTCTGGGCGACGTGCCCATCACCCAGTACGAAACGCCGGGCGGCCAGACCTTCGCCGATACGGTCTTGCCGTTCGTATCGAAGGCCAACGTGATCATCCTGGCCAATCACGGCACGGTCAGTTACAGCGACACGGTAGAGAAGGCCTACTGGTGGACCGAAGTCCTCGACGCCTACTGTCGCATTCTGCTGCTGGCTAAGGACCTGGGCCGGGTCACTTACCTCAATGAGCAGAAGACTCGCGAATTGCTCGATTTCAAAACTCGCTTGGGCTTTACCGACGCGCGGCTACAGCCGGGCATGGAAAACTGCGACATCTGCGCCAACGACGTGTTCCGCGACAGTTGGAGCCGCACCGGCGTCGAGCGCAAAGCGTTCGACGCGCCGCCGCCGATGGGCCCCAAGGCGGCTGCCGCGACTGCAAATGGCGCCGCCGCGCCTGACCAGGAAGCCTTGATCCAGGCCATTACCGAACGCGTGATGGCGGCGCTGAATAAGTGACCATTGTTCTTGAAAAACAGGTTTAGCCACGGATGAAACACGGATCGAACACGGATGAAAACTGAAGTCGGAAGGTTGGCCGATGATGCTCAATTGCTGACGGTCGGCTGCGTAATCTCCGTGTTCAATCCGTGTTTCATCCGTGGCTAGATTCAAGGAGAGAAAATATTCCATGAAAGTCAGCATTATCGGCGGGGCGGGGCTGGTCGGCTCGTGCGCGGCCTTCGCTCTGCAAACCGGCCGCATCGTCCGCGAAATCGCCCTGCTTGATGTCAACGCCGAGGCCGTTTCGGGCCAGGCGCTCGACTTGCTGCACGGCGCCTCCGCCACGGCCGATCAGATCATCACTTCGGGCGGCTACGAACACATTCCCACCAGTGATCTGATTTGCATCACGGCCGGCCTGCGGCGCAAACCGGATGAGAGCCGCCTGGACTTGATCAATCGCAACGTCGATCTGTTCGTCGGCATCCTGGGCGAGATCAGCCGCGTCGGCTACAAGAAAGATGCGTTGGTGCTGGTCGTCTCGAATCCCGTCGACGTGT
>DASZUP010000066.1:0-2629 GCA_035547635.1 Pirellulales bacterium | reverse complement strand
GAAGAACGCCAGGTTTTTGCGGAGGCGGTTGGCGATTGCCACAGCGCGCAAGTAGGTCAGGCTTTTCAGCCTGACGCGATGGCCCCGTCAGGCTGGAAAGCCTGACCTACACGACAATTCTTCGTGGCGGCGTAAACTCCTCGCTAGGGCCGCGCGGGCGAACGAGGCTGCTTCGACGGGGAGGTGAACTGCGCCGGGTCGATCCGAGACAGGGCAACCCCGGCGGCTTCACGCACCCGCGCGTCGGGATCCTTCAGCACGGCCTGAAGCGCGGGGATTGCTGCTTTTGCATCCTCTCCGAAATAGCCCAAGCCAATGGCGGCGCTCCAGCGAACGTCGCTTTTCTTGTCTTTCAGAGCCTCGATCATCGCCGGTACGACCTCGGCGGCGTCTCCCTTGTGCCCGGGCAGCAGTCGAACCGCGATGATGCGATCTTTCTCCTCCGGCGACTTCAAGTCAGAGATCAGCTCCGGCGTCGATTTCTCGCCTTTGCCGCACCCGTACGACGCCAGCGTGCAAACCAGCGCAATGCAAAGCAGGCAGGCCAATGACGTGCGTTTGCCCATATTTGAACTCCTGCATAATGATGGGGCGTTCACTTGGGCTCACTGTACGCTTCGCCCCCGGCGATGGTGGACATCGCCTGGTAAGCGTAGCCGTCGACGCTACTGCTGATAAACCGCACCGACCCGTCGCAGAGCACGAAGTTCGCCCCGGCGGGGTGGAAGCTGTAGAAAGTGTCCGGGTCAAAGATCGGGATATCGGCGTTCGGCACGTGCGTGGAATTGCAGTGGGCCAGCACCAGCGCCTCGGCGAAATCGGCGTTGTCATAGGCGGGACCGGGCGGCGCCACGTTGGGAGCCGGCGGCATAGCGGCCATCCACGCCGGGCAGCGGCCGCCTGGCACGGCCCCGGTCCAGGTGCTGGGGGAATGGTTGCCGGACCGCTCGCCAGCCAGGATGGTGTTGGTCGTCCCGTCCAGGATGTCGGCAATTCGCGTCCGGCTGTTGCGCCAGAACACTCCCCTGCCGCCTTGACCGTAAACGCCATCGGGGATGCCGTCGTCGCCCGCGCCGGGCACGACGTTGCCGGTCGCCCCGTCAAAGCACTCCAACCAGCCGCTGCACCCGACATAGTTGCCGTGCGCCACCGTGGCGATGGGCGCCGAGAAACTGCTGTCGTAGATCGGAACGGGCATTTGGTAGGGGTCAGACGGGCACTGGAAGAAGGGGAGGTCTAGCTGTGAGACTGCGGCGTTGACCCCAGAGCCGACCGGCTGGTTGAAGTTGATCTGACTGTACAGGTTCACCTGTTCCATGTACGGCAGCAGCATCGACGCCCAGCCCCAGCCCGGCCCGAGGTCGCCGTCTGGCGTAATGTTCGGATTGGTATTCCGGTCGAGATAGCCGGGCGGAAACTGCCGCACCGAGTCGTGATAAGCCTGCATCGCAATGCCGATTTGCTTCAAATTGTTGGTGCACGTCGTGCGCCTCGCCGCCTCGCGGGCCGCTTGCACCGCGGGCAACAACAACGCCATAAGAATGCCGATGATGGCGATCACGACGAGCAACTCGACCAGCGTGAACGCTTTGCGCAAGGTATGCATATTCCTTTCGCTCCTGAATCGAAGGGCAGCCGCCGAGCCAGACAGAATGCGCGGCGCACTGCGCAGCCAAAGCTTGAAGTTCTAAATCACTCCTTAGGCGTTGGGCCGCCAATACGGCCTTTTTTGCCGCCTAGATTGGCGCAAGCGCAACGCGCAGCAGGAGGATTCCGATCAACAGAGAGACTTCAGCCGCGGGCGGGAGGAGCGCGGGCCAGGCCGCAAGCCAGAAAGACGGGCGGCGGAGCGACAGGGAGAATTTGCCGGACTTCGGCGACCTGCTCGCCGCGGTACGGCTCAGGCGCCGGCAGAGGGCGTAGTGCGCTTTGAGCGACGAAACGGCAAACCACGCATTCGTCGTCCGAAGCAGGACAACGTTCGCCTTGGTCCTGTTCCTTCGCGAGAGCGTGGTCATGGCTGCTCGCGTCGCCATGCGAGTGATGGCAATGGCCGTGGCCGTGCGAATGCCCTGAATCGTGCGATACGGCGTGCTGCTCCGCTTCGGCAAGGGCCGCTGCACAGCAAGCGTCGCCGGCGTGGTTGTGCCACATTCCGCTTAGCGCGCTGGCCCAGAGGTAGCAAACGGCTACTCCCCAGGCAATTCGGCGGCGGTTCAGCGTCGACATAACCAACCTCAACGATTGTCTCAGATGCAATCGAGTTGCATGAGTATAAGGAGCGAGCTGGGGCCAAGTCAATGCAAACTACGTGAGAAAACGATTATATCCGCATGATCGGAGCGGTTGACGTCCGTTCTCCAGTCTTACGGCGAGAGCGGACGGCATCTTCTTTCCTGAGGCGGCTTTCTCAGGCCGCCTAGGTTTCCACTGTGGAACTCCGGCGAACATGTCGCGATTTACGGCAAACGGGCGGCTCGTCTGCGATGATTGCGGACGCGGCGCCTCATACTTTAAGATCGTCGCAGTCATGTGCGTGCGACTCGCTGCCGGCGACAATCCGCAGGGGGACGCAACGCCGCAGGAAGCACGTTGTAAGGTCGCAGGTCATGGCCGACAAATTCCTCAG
>DASZUP010000065.1:0-16112 GCA_035547635.1 Pirellulales bacterium | reverse complement strand
CTTGTCGGATCGCTGAGCCGCGCAAGCAAGGGACCGGATCAGCCGGCGACGCACTTTGATCGCTGTTACATGTACGAACATTCAATGGCGACGTTCGCCCTGGCGGAAGCGTGCGCGGTGGCCAAGGCAGAGCGGCGAAAGCCCGATCCCGCCTTTTGGCGAGCTGCCGTCAAAGCCGTAAAGTTTATCGAATCGCAACAACACAATGACGGCGGCTGGCGGTACGACGGCAACAAACAACAGCTTAGCGACGCCTCGGTGTCAGGTTGGGCCATGCTGGCCTTGAAAACCGCGATCGAAGCGGAGATTGAGGTCGATCCGATGACCATTTCTCGGCTGCTCGAATTCTTTGACAGCGAGCAAGAGCCGCTTACCGGACGTACGCATTACCAACTCGTCCGGTTCGGCACCGATGCCTTAACGGGCGTGGGAATGATGGTCGACGAGTTCGTGCGTCACGACCCAGGCTCGCAGCGGATTCAGCGAGCGGCGCCTTACCTGGCCGATCAGGCCGAGGCAAATTGGGGACCGAAGGCCGGCTCGCCAAGTCCGGACTATTATCTCTGGTACAATTGCACCTTGGCCATGTTTCAAGCCGGCGGCGAGCCGTGGAAACGCTGGAACGACGCCACGCGCGAGCGAGTGATCGGGCTGCAGGAACACGGAGATGGCTGCACGCGAGGCAGTTGGCCGCCGATCGACCGCTGGTCCGGCGACGGCGGGCGCATCTATGCAACCGCCCTGGCGGTGCTGACGCTGGAAGTCTATTATCGCTTCGCGAAAGAAGCGGTGATCAGCGAACGACCGGCGAAGTGAGGCCCGGTTGCGCAACCGGCGAATCAACGACCTCCGGCACAGGCGACGAGGGGGGCGATACATTCTCGAGCGAAAAGTAGGCCAGCTCCTCGTCGCGGCTGACGATCGGCGCCGAGCCTGTGAGACGCTGGAGTTCTCTTTCCAGCTCCTGGCCGGAATCTGCAAAGCCGCGGCGATTGACGAGCAACCCCTGGAAGCCGGCGTTTTCAATCGTTGCCAGCCGTTCGGGCAACGGCAGCGTTTGAAGCGACCGACGCCAAAGATCGGTCTGGCGGCCTCGCATGCAACCAAAGCTCCAGCGCAACTGCTTGGAGTGCAAGTAGGGACGCAAGTGATCGTACGCCGCCGCGCGATGCGCCGGCTCCGCCTCGGGAAAGACCATATACGGCATCTGAAAGATCATGGCGCCCGGCGGCGCCGCGGCTTCGACGCGGGCGACGAACTCGGCGTCGCTGCGAAACTGTTCCGCGACGATCTGTCGTTCCGGAGCAACCCAGGCAGGCGCCGGCGTTAACGAAGGGGGCGCCTGGTCCAGAATGCCCAACACGAGCACCAGACCGAGCAGACTGCAGCCCAAGCATTGCATCGCCCGCCCTTTGCCCCAGCCGTCGGCCCAAGGCTGCATGAAGCTTGCGGCGGCCGTGAGAGCGAAGAATCCGAGGAATACGCCGATGCGGTTATAGCAGCGTATGTGTGGATCGACCACTAAGTTGAAAATCACACCGAAGCCGCCGATCGTCGCCAGCAGCACGCCCGCCAGGTTCAACTTGCTCAGGATGCCCAGCAGTTCCCCCGGCCGGCGACGAGCCATAAACAGCACTCGCAGCAGCAGCGAGGCAAATCCGAGAGCGCCGACGGAGCCCAGCGTTACCGAGTCGTTTTCGTTCGGGGCCAGCGAAGAGTGGTGGTAGCGGTCTCGCACCTTTGCCAACAGCCGCCAACGATGTTCCGTAACGGGCAGGACGAGTTGGGCCAGCTTCAATCCGAATAGTTCGGCATGCAGGACGGGCCGGTGCAGCGGTTCCGGATTGCGGCCGTGCTGCGACCAATAGCGCAGAGTCGGCGAAACGTTGGCGACGACCCCGGCGGCAGTTGCAGCGATGAGCAGAACGGCCGTCGCCAAGGGGCGAAGCTTGCGACGCTCCAAGCTGCCGGAAATGCCGGCAACCAGCAGCGAGAAACATGCAAAGGCGGCGTAGTACACGCCGGCGCTGGCTTGCAGCAGGCAAATTGCGCTGAGAGTCAACCGGCGCCGCCAAGGCGAGCCGGCGCGTTGCGCTTGGCCTTCGCCGGCATGTCCCTCGCCTCGGTAAACCCAAACCGCCGCCAGCACCGACAGCGGCACGACATAATAGGCCGCCAGCAACAAATGCCCTTGGTTGCGGATCAAATGATAAGGCAGGAAGGCGAACAGCAAGCTGCCGACGATTGCCGGCAATGTCGACAGGCCGAGTCGGCGCATGGCGTAGAGCGACGTCAGCGTGGTCAACGGGAAGGTGAGCAAAAAGTAGAGATTAACGATTCCCGCCCAGTCAGACCGGACGAACGAGAGCAGCTTGAGCCACAAGAAGTGCAGCCCGTCGGCCATCGGGAAATCGTTTATCTCCATGGCGCCCGGAGCGCCCAAGGCCGGGTTGGTCAAATACCAGGGTTGTTCCGTCAAGGTCTTGGCAAGCGCATGCGTGAGCAAGGCATCGTTGCCATACACCAAGGGAATCGACAGGTCGAACGACGGAAGGTCGAACAACAAGCTCAGAATCAATAAGCAAAGTGCGACTGCCGCCAGATACGCGCCGCCCGCCCGAACATGCGCTGTCATCAATAAGAGCCCATTTGGTTGCTGCTGTCGGAAAGGATCTCCGCTGCCACACGCGCGCAAGCCGTCCCCAGATTTGACGGAAATAATAAGTCAACGCGACTGGCCGGACAATGGCACTTTGACTCGCGTTTTGAGGTCGCGGGCGGCGCATATCAGCAAATACCGGACGGAGCCCCGCGGGCAGGAACCTCGTGAGCAGGCGGCATGCCGCCGCCACATTCGCAAAAACTCAGCCCGATGCCTTTGTGGCGCCTTCAAGCGTAGCGGTTAAGATAGACATCGCGTTCCGGGCCGCGGATCGAAGCCCGCGAGCTCTTTCCCTTTCAGCGAGATAACAGCACATGCATCGCTTCTTACGCCTGGCCGTTGCCTTGACGGTTGTTGGTTGGCTTTCTGTAGTTCGCGAGCCTGCGGCGATTGGGGCAAGCGAGCCGTTGCGTTTGCACCTGCGCAGCCGCGTCAAGGAGAGCGGCACAGCGGACGGCTTTCAAGTCATCGCCAGCGAGGCCGAATGGAATCCCGTAAAGACGGCCATTGTGGTGTGCGATATGTGGAATGAGCACTGGTGCCGCGGCGCAACGCAGCGCGTTGCGGAAATGGCGCCGCGCATGAATGAGGTGCTCAAAACGGCTCGTCGTCAGGGCGTCCTGATCATCCATTGTCCCAGCGATACGATGAAGTTCTACGAGGGGATGCCGCAACGCAAACGGGCGCAGCAGGCGCCGAAAGTCTCGCTCAAGCCGCTGGCGGCCGGCTGGTGTCCGCTGGCGGGAGGCGAAGAGCCGCCATTGCCGTTCGACAACTCGAAAGATCGCTGCGATTGCACGCCCCAATGTCCGCATGGACATCCCTGGCGGCGCCAGATCGCCACGCTGGAAATTGCCAATCAAGATGCAATCACCGACAACGCCGAAGCAATCTACCTGATGCGGCAACGCGGCATCGACCATGTGATCGTGATGGGCGTCCACGCAAACATCTGCGTCTTGCGTCGACCGTTTGCGGTGCGGCAGCTCCTCGCCCAAGGGCTCACGGTGACGGTGATGCGCGACATGACCGACAGCATGCACGATTCCGGTTCGCCGCCCGCTGGGTTGGACCATTTCCGGGCGACCGAACGCGTGATCGAACACATCGAAAAGTATTGGTGCCCGACGATCACCAGCCAGGATTTCCTCGGCGGGGCGGCTTTCTCTTTCGCCGAAGACAAGCGGCCGCACGCGGTGATGCTGATTGGCGAAGCTGAGTACGAGACGGCCCGCACGTTGCCCACGTTCGGCGACGCGGAACTGGCCGATCGCGGATTGCGGTTGACGACGATCCATGCTGATCCGCATGACCTGAACGACTTCACGGGATTGGAAGCTCTCGATGAGGCCGATCTTTTGCTCGTCAGCGTGCGGCGGCGAACGCCGCCCGAAGCGCAGCTCGCGCGGATCAAAGCGTTCATCCAAGCGGGCAAGCCGGTCGTCGGCATTCGCACGGCGAGTCACGCCTTTTCACTCCGCAGCAATCAACCTCCGCCCGCAGGGCACGCGGCGTGGCCGGAGTTCGATGCGGAGGTGTTGGGCGGACATTACACCGGTCATCATGCTCCGCCCGGCAAGGGCGCCCCGCGCACGCTGGTTTCCATTGTGCCGGAGCAGCGGCGGCATCCCATCCTTTCGCAGATAGGCGAGGGCGAAGTCGCCGCAGCATCTTCGCTCTACAAGACGAGCCCGCTGGGCGACTCGGCAATGGCGTTGCTGACGGGTCGAGTCGAAGGGCAAACGTCGAGCGAGCCAGCGGCATGGACCAATACGGACTTTGCCGGCGGCCGCGTGTTTTACACTTCGCTCGGTCACAAGGAAGACTTTCGCCTGCCGCTGTTTCGTCGGCTGCTCGTCAACGGGGTATTCTGGGCCCTTGATAAAACAACGCCCGAACCGATGGGCGTCGAAAAGCCATAGGACGCCGAGAGCCATGCCGTCGTTCGCGCCTGGCTGACTTCGGCCGCCTGGCACGCGACGTGAAACATGCTTACCCGCTCGGCAAGCCTCGCGTGAAAGCATGCCTCCCTGAAAACGGATTGCGGCTGCGATGTCGCAAAATCACGGGCGGTGATCTTAGTCGCCTTCTCACGCGGCAGTCCGTTTCTTGACTTCCTTGGCGTTCTTCTGGACCCAACTGCGAATCTGCTGCAAGTCCGCGTTCCAGGCTTTCGCGGTTCTCCGCTTGCAGAAGGCGGCAAACAACAACTCGATCGTCTCGGCCAGGTGTCGCAGGCCTTCGACGCGGTCTTCCGCCGCGCCGCTGCCCGCCTTGTCGCCGCTTTCGGAAAGTTGAATCCTGGCGCCGCTGACGGCAAAGGTTTCGGCCTGCAACACGAACTCGTGCTGAACGCCGTCGCGCACCAGCAATACTCCGGTCTTCCGGGGCAGCTTGCCGCTGCGGATGGCGTGCAACGCCTCAGGCAGTGCGACCGGGGCTTCGGCGGTAATGGTTTCCTTGCCCGACTCGCCTTGCGGACATTCCAGGCTGAGCGTGCGGTTCAACATGCCGGCCGCTTCCGTGCCATCAGGCAGGGCGATCTTTCCGCCTTGAGTTTCGAGCGACCACCAGAGCCACATCAGAAACTCATTGCCCATGAAGTCGAAGTTTGCGGCGGCCTTGTTGAGCCACGCGATTTGGGCCTCCGGCTCATCGGCATGAAACACGCTGGGAACGAGATCCTCCAGCTTGTCTTGTTTCTTTGCTTCCGCGGCCCACTGTTCGGCAAGCCGTCCGGAGGTAATCCGCTCGAGCGAGAGATCAAACGCTCGCTCGAACAGGCCCGCGCAATTCTCGAGAGCCGTCGCGCTCGAACCGCCCAGATACAAGATGCTTTGGCTGGCGTCCCACAAGACCGGGAAGTGCTGCATTCGACGGAACTTGCCGTCGCGAGCCTCTTCTTCGCAGCGCGCCTCGAGCGCCTCTTTGGCCTGCTGACGCTGAACTTTGGTGGGCCGGCCGCTCGGGTTCTCGGCGCCCATCGCTTCCAGTTCCATCTCCAGCCAGGCCTTGCGCAGCGCCGCGGGAACTTTATTCGTGTCGATCCGCACGCCGCAATGCAACACGTCGTTGAGGATGTTCTTTTCGAGACGGAAGTCGAGGTCCAGCAGATGTCGTCCGGCGGCAAATCCGACTTGGGCCTCATCCAACGAGGAGGATTCGACCTGACCGATGGCAAACCGCTGCAGAATCTCGAGATGCTCGGCGCCGAATTGGCGGACCTTTGGTCCTTCTACGCGAAACCGCTCGAAGCTGATGCTTCCGGTCAAAAATCCCATCGTTGTTCCTGCTACAGAAGAGACGGTTTGCCGCCAGAGGAGCGGCAAAAGGGGAGGTCCTTGCGGCTCGGCATGCCGCATTTCGGTCGGCGGAAACCAAGCTTGTCCCTTATCGTCGCGCCGCAGGCTGCGGCTCGCCTGCGAGCGGCCAGGCCCGCAAACTTCGCCCGATCCGTCGCGTTTTGCCGCCCGGCAGAGATGCGTTGAGTGGTCTTGCGAGGGCGGCGCGTGGCGCCGCAACAGGTTTTGTGGCTGATAGACCGATTCGGCGTGCTGAGAATTTCCGGCAAGGTTCCGGGCAGGAGAAGTCGGCCTACATCTCGTACAGCTCGTCGCGTTGCTCTATCTGCGAGCAGCGGGTCGCGGCTTGCGCCGTTCTAGTTCCGAGCGGACTCGTAGTTGACCCAGACCGGACTGGCCCAAGCCACTTGCCCATCGTCCTGCAGCACGCGGAAGTAGTAATAGTTCAAGCCTTCCTTCGGCTCCATGTCGACGTAGTTGACCTCGGCCTTGGTCTTCAAGGGCGACGTGGTGTAGATGTAGGCGTTGTTGCGGACCAGGTCGATCCTCGCGATGGGCGCTGTGCCGGTGACCCGCAGTTCCAGCGAAGGCCGCTCGGATGAGTCGAACTCTTCGCCCATGAACCGCTTGTTGGCGCGGGCCTCCACAATCAGATTGTCGGTGGCGCCGTACGTGTGGCGGCGACATATCGAGTCGATGATGCTCTGCCGGTCGTTCTCGGGCGTGTAGACCATGCTGTAGGAGATGTGCGTCGAACCGTGATCGCTCGACGAGGTCATGCCCAGGCGATAGCCTTTGGCCAGCGCATTCCAGACCATGCCGGCTTCTTGATAACCGCCGGGCGCCTTGCCGGGCGGCGACTTGGTTACATCGTGGACGCGCGGACCGCCGACCACTTCGTAGCTATTGCGGGCGCCTTGATAGATTTCCACGACCGGCTCGATTTTGGGATCGTTATCTCGCCAGTCAGTCCCCATGGTGTCGGTGCCGGAAGTGTGCGGAATGGAAATGCCGCGGCTGCGGTGCAGGTATTCGTAGAGCAGTTTCGTATCATTCGTGGCCAGCGCTCCGGAGCCGACGCCCGGAAACACGCCCGTTTGATCCAGGCGGAGTTGGAAGGGAAAGACCGGGACGCCGCGGTAGCTGTGGAACACGTTGCGGTGACCGTCGGGAAACTTCGCGCTGCGCTCGTAGCCGTACAACGGCACGAATCGCGGCGGCAGGTAGTAGAGATCGGCCGACTTTTCAATCAACCACCAGTGGTATGCATACTGCCCGCCCCCTTGGTGATCCGTCAAGCCGCCAAAGTCCATCGCGGCCGCGTCGATCATGTAGCGATAAAAGTCGAGGAAGGAACCGTCGTTGCCGGGCCCGACGTCCCAGCTCAATTCGCTGTGGCGGTGCAGGTCGCCGCGAACGATCCGCATTGATTGCCCGTCGATTTCAGCACGGTGCGCGCGAATCGCCGCCACCTGTTTGCGTTCCCGGGCCAGATCGAATTCGCCCGCGCCCTGGGGCGGCGCCGGCGGTTCGTAGGCTTCCAGATCAGGGCTTCCGGCCGGCTCGTCGGGGCGATCGACAAATTGGGCCAGGGCCCGATCATGAACCGGTTGATGGTAATTCGCCGGGCTGCGCTGATCGCCCGAGTAGGCCGCCAACACGCCGCCTTGGGATAGCGGAATCAGGCGGCTGAACACGCTGATTCGGCCTTCGCTGGCCGCCAACATCTGGGCGGGTTTCCAACCCTCGCGAGTCAGATGCGTGACGTTTTCGGTCCAGTAGCGCGTGACCCGGTTTCCACGCCCTCTCACGCCGCGCTGCTGGCGGCGGAAGCGAAGCCAGACCCGGCCGTCGGCATCGACCGTCAAGCCCGGCATGGAAGTCACCGGAGGCTCGCGCGGCGGCAAGGCGGCCGTCAGCGGCGGCGCGGCGGAAAGCTTGCCGTCTTGCCAGGCCGCCACTCGCACGTGACGCGTGCTGCCCAGCGCGCTGCCGACGTTCTTGCCGTCCAGGTTGAGCCAATGCCCTTGATCTTTACCCCAGTAATAGCCGCCCGTTTCCCAGGCAATCCAGACGCGACCGTCGGGCGCGCAGGCCACGCTGGGATGCGCCTCGTAGTACTTGCTGGCGGCGATCGGGATTGGCTCGCCAACCTGGTCGCCTTTCACGCGGACCAGAAAGACGTCGTAGTCGCCGTTGCGGTAGCTATCGAACGCGATCCAGACCGCGCCTTCGGCGTCGACCGAGGCTTGCGGAAACCAGTCGCTCGCCGAGCCTGAGGTGACGGCCAGCGGCTTGGACCACTGCTTGCCGTCAAAGCGGCAGAGTTGAATGTCACCGGTGTTTTCCGGGTGCGCCTGCCAGACGACGTAAATGTTGTGCGCCGCATCGACCGAAACGTGCGGGTTGATATCGGGCCTGGGATCATCGGTCAGCCGCACGATCTCGCCCCACGTTTCGCCATCGAGCGAACGGGCGTACAAATCCCAGTTCTTTTCGGCGCCTTCCGTGGCTGGCGACTGCTCGCACCAGATGACCCACAGGCGGTTGGCGGCATCGACGGCCAGTTGCGGCATCCAGATATCGGCGCGGGCGTTGACCAATGGCACGTGAGTGCGCGTCGACCAATCCCCGCCCGGCAATCGCTTGTGCAGACGGATTTGATCGTGGCCGTCGAAGTAGGCTGCATAAGCGGCGTACAATGCGCCGTCGGGGGCTTGGGCCGCTGAGGCGAAGTCATCATACGAATCGCCGAAGGATAGTACTGACGCGTTGACGTCTGCGAGTTGCGGCGGCGGCGTAGAAGCCTCAATTTGGGCTCGCTGCTGCTGTTGGCGAGCACGGCGGCGAGCCGCGTTTGGGCGTTGCGCTTCCTGCGCGACCGCCGCCTGCGGCGACACGGGCGGCGCGGAATCGAGGGCATACCAGACCGCCAGCAACAACCCGGCGGCGGCCGCCGCAGCGGGCAACATCAGCATGCGATGCGACATGGCTCAGTCCTCCTCATGCAGATAGCGAATTGCGGATCGCACGCGTCACCGATCGGCGAGATGGGCGAATCGGCGCCTGGCAACCGCCGGGCATTCTAATGGCTGGCCGCCGGCTTTTCATCCGAAAACGGAAAGATAATGGAAATGCAGCGACGCGAGCCGGCGGCATTTTGGCATGCTTTGTGCTTTTCCATCGCAAGCCGGGGCGGCGTCGGCCAGTTTGATCAGATTCTGTGCATTGCGAGACAAATGCGTGCAGACGCTTGTCGGAATCCGGCGAGTTTCAATAATGTCGGTGATCGCGGGCGTCCTGACCGTGGAACCGAAGCCGAAGTCGCACGCACTCATTGAGACGCGGCCGACTTGCGGAACGATCGAGCCCAACCGGACAGGATGAACAGTCGCGGCCGGCCTGAGATTGGCGACGCCTGGGGACAACGGAAAACGCAAGCTCGTAAACGGAGTACACACATGGCTCAAGCCACAGCAGCGCGACGAGACGCACAGTCTGTTGCGGAACCGCACGCCCAAGAACGACTCTCGCCTGAGTTGTTGAAAAAGATCGACGCCTATTGGCGTGCAGCCAATTACCTGTCGGTCGGGCAGATCTACCTGTTCGATAATCCGCTGCTCAAAGAGCCGCTGCGACTGGAGCACGTCAAGCCGCGTCTGCTCGGGCATTGGGGCACCACGCCCGGGCAGAACTTCATCTACGCGCACCTCAACCGGGTGATCAATGAGTACGACCTGAACATGATCTATATCTCGGGGCCCGGCCACGGCGGTCCGGCGCTGGTGGCCAATACGTATCTGGAAGGCACGTACAGCGAACTCTACCCGAGCGTGTCGCAAGACGCCGCGGGGATGCGTTACCTGTTCAAGCAATTCTCGTTTCCCGGCGGCATTCCCAGCCACGTCGCTCCCGAAACCCCCGGCTCCATTCACGAGGGAGGCGAACTCGGCTACAGCTTGAGCCATGCCTACGGCGCCGTCTTTGACAATCCTGACTTGATCGTGGCCTGCGTAGTGGGCGACGGCGAAGCCGAGACCGGGCCGCTGGCCACGGGCTGGCACGGCAACAAGTTCCTCGACGCTGCGACCGACGGCGCCGTGCTGCCGATTTTGCATCTCAACGGCTATAAGATCGCCAATCCAACCGTGCTGGCGCGCATCGGACGCGAAGAACTGGAGTCGCTGATGCGCGGCTACGGCTATGCGCCGTATTTCGTCGAAGGGGAAGACCCCGCCGTCATGCACCCTTTGATGGCCGAAACGCTCGACAAGGCGATCGCCGAGATCAAGCGAATTCAGACCGCCGCGCGCGAGCAGGGCGAACAGCAGCGTCCGCACTGGCCGATGATCGTGCTGACTTCTCCCAAGGGCTGGACCGGTCCAAAAATGGTGGACGGCAAGCAAGTGGAAGGGACGTTCCGCGCGCACCAGGTGCCGCTGTCAGAGCCAAGGCAAAACCCTCAGCACCTGACGCAGTTGGAAGAGTGGATGCGCAGTTACCGTCCTGAGGAACTGTTCGACGAACACGGCAAGCTCAAGCCGGAACTGGCGGCCCTGGCGCCCAAGGGCGAGCGCCGCATGGGCGCCAACCCGCACGCCAACGGCGGATTGCTGTTGCGCGACCTGCGCTTGCCCGACTTCCGCGAGTATGCCGTCAAGCTGCCCGGGCCCGGCGCCGTCCAGGCGGAAGATACTCGCGAATTGGGCAAGTACCTGCGCGACGTCATCAAATTCAACGTGGATGCGAAGAACTTCCGCATCTTCGGTCCCGATGAAACGGCGTCGAATCGGTTGACGGCGGCCTTTGACGTCACCAACCGTCAATGGGACGCCGAGACGCTCAGTAACGACGACCACCTGGCGCCGACGGGACGCATCGTCGAGATGCTCTCCGAGCACCAGTGCGAGGGCTGGCTGGAAGGCTACCTGCTTACCGGACGGCACGGATTGTTCAATTCCTACGAAGCCTTCATTCACATCATTGATTCGATGTTCAACCAGCACGCCAAGTGGCTGAAAGTCACGCGAGACATTCGCTGGCGCCGGCCCATCGCGTCGTTGAACATCCTGTTGGCCTCGCACGTCTGGCGTCAGGACCATAACGGCTTTACGCACCAGGATCCGGGCTTCATCGACCACGTGGTGAACAAGAAGGCGGAGATTATCCGCGTCTATCTGCCGCCCGACGCCAATTGCCTGTTATCGGTTGTGGACCACTGCCTCAAAAGCCGCCACTATGTCAATGTGGTGGTGGCGGGCAAGCACGCGGCGCCGCAATGGCTTGACATGGAGCAAGCGGTCAAGCACTGCACCAAGGGCGTCGGCATCTGGGAGTGGGCCAGCAACGACCGCGGCAGCGAACCGGACGTGGTCATGGCCGCCGCCGGCGACGTGCCCACGCTGGAAACTCTGGCCGCCATCAAGATCCTGCGGCAACAAGTCCCAGACCTGAAAATCCGCATGGTCAATGTGGTCGACCTGATGAAGCTGCAGCCCTCCAGCGAACACCCGCACGGGCTGAACGACCGAGATTTCGACGCTCTGTTCACTAAGGATAAGCCGGTCATCTTCGCCTTCCACGGCTATCCGTGGCTGATTCATCGTTTGACTTACCGCCGCACGAATCACCACAACCTGCACGTGCGCGGTTACAAGGAAGAAGGCACGATCACCACGGCATTTGATATGCCCGTGCTCAACGAGATGGACCGCTTCCATCTGGTGATGGACGCAGTCGATCGGCTGCCCCAGCTAGGCGGCAAGGCCGGTTACATCAAACAGGCCTGCCTCGACAAGCTGATCGAGCACCGCGAGTATATTTACAGCCACGGCGAAGATATGCCCGAAATCCGCAACTGGAAGTGGAGCGATTGAGAAAATCGCGATGACGCGGAGCTGGGAGCGGCTGGCCGTTCCCAGTTCCGCGGCTTCGGTTGGCTCTGCGATTGCTCGCCGAGCTATTTCTTCACGGGCGTCAATTTGACCTGCCGGAGATCCATCACGGCCACGCCCGGCTTGGTCGTGGGCTTGACGGAAAGCGTGTAGCGGCCCGGCTTTTCTAGCCGGAACTCGCCGATATCGCGGGGCAAGAAGTTCTGGAACCCGCCGGTGTCTTTGACGGTGGTCTTGAGCGTTTGCCCGCCGACGGAGAACTCCACTTCGGCGCCGCCGCTGCCTTTGCCGCAGCCTTGCAGAATTTCCACTTGAAAGGCGCCCGGCTGACTCAGTTCAAAGTCCCAGCTCACCCAATCTTCGAGCCTGGTCCAGTAGCCGACCGTGTTCTTGTGCGGCTGCGGTTCGTAGCGGACGGTCGTGCCGTGGATCACGACGTCGCGCGCGTGCAGCAGCAGCTCCCCGTCCGCGGCCTGGCGAATGACCTTGGGCTGCTTGTCTTGGGCTTGTTTCGCCTTGGGGGCCTGTTTCGCCTCGGGACTTTCAGCGGCAGCCGGCGCTACGCCCAGCAGCGCGAAGATCATCAGCCAGATTGATGTACGCTTCATGCAGTTTGCCTCGGGCCAGCGCTTTGCACCGCAAGTCGCCGCATCATTGACGCAACGTCTGTTCAAAGGGGAACCCCAACACCTTAACCGACGTTTCCCCTGGCCTCAACTCCCGCGGCGATTGGGTTACCCGCAGTCGTCGTGCGGGGCGGCGCCTTGAGATTCGGCGAGCCGTAGTCCCGAATCGCCGACGTGCAACAAAAAAACCAGGAACTTTTTCTGTTTTTAGGCATCCGGCGTTGAGAGTCGCAAAACAGGCCCTAATATCTCAGTTCGATGGCGAGCCGAGGCCCGCCTAGCCCCCGTTTTCATAACCTTTCTGCACTTCGAGCTCATTGAGTCGCGGTTGCGGGCAGAAGCCGGCGCGGCAGGCGATCGCGGCGGCGGAAATCGGTCCGACGCCATTTTCTCAATTTCCCTAAACCATTCTGTTGCGTTCGTTGTAGCGCCGGATCACAATCGTCAACGTTCGCCTCATTGTCCAATTAGGCGCGTACACAGCGCCGGGCCAGGACAATTTTTTACGATTTCAGGGGGATCGAAGGACATGGGTCTTTGGCAGTCATTCCAACGGTGGGAATCTGCGCGCGTACGTAGCGCCTCGCGGCGTTCCAATAATCGCTTGGGCAAAAAAGGCAAATTAGGCAAGCAGTCCGAGCGGCGCCTAGAATCCCTTGAAGGTCGGCTCTTGCTGACCAGCGGCCCGCAGTTGATCTCCATCATTCCCAATGATGGCAACTTGTTGCTCCCGAACGACACCCTGCACTCGGCGCCGACGCAGTTCACGTTCCGCTTCTTGCTGGGCGCGGGAGAAAAGCTCGACCCGAACACGCTGAGCGGCATCGAACTGACGCGCAGCGGCGGCGATGGAACCTTCGGCAACGGCAATGACGTGCAGATCGTGCCGGGCTACGAGGGGATCGATCCGGCGCAACCGAACCAGGTGGTAATGCGCTTCAGCTCGCCGCTTGCAGACGACTTGTACCAGATCCAAGTCGTAGGCTCGGGCATTGGCGCTTTGCAAGATACGGCCGGCGTAGCCTTCGACAGCGGGAATACGAACAACCCCAACTACCTGCAAGACTTTCGCCTGCAACTCGGCCCGCAGGTGGTCTCCGTCGTGCCGCAGCCGACGACGCGCGACGCCTCAGGAAATCTGGTCGCTCAAAACAACGAGATCGACGTATATTTCAACGCGCCGGTGCAGACCCTGCCGGGCGACGCCACGCATCTCGACCCTGCGCAGTTTCAGCTCATCTCTACGAACAACACGGCCTCGACGAGCGACGACAAGGTGTTCGTGGCCGATCCGAACGCTACGACGATCGTCACGAAGCCCGACGGCACGATCCACGTGCCCGGCTCGGTGATTTACAATCCGGCCAACAACGAAGCGCGGATTGTGTTCCAACAGCCCGGCAGCCTGTCGCCGATCAGCGTGAACACCCTGGCGGCGATGGCCGGCGCCTCGGGCAGCGACGCCTTCCGGCTGCGCGTTGGCAACGATACTTTGCCGCTCCCGGCTCCGGTTCCACCGGCCGCTACGGGCATTCTCAGCCAATACACGGCCCTGGCCGGCAACACGCCGTCGACCGGAGACGTTCCGCCCGATACGCAAGGGGCCGCCGGTCCGAACAGTTACGTGGAGACCGTGAACCAGGCGATTGCCATTTACAGTTCGAAGGACTCGCCCGCCAGCGTCCTCACGTCATCGCTGGGTAATTTCTTTTTCACGCAAGGCGGTTTGTCGCGCGCTGGCGCCTATGACTTCCAAAGCGACAGCTTCGTCATCTACGACCCGCTCGTCCAGCGTTTTATCGTCGGCGACCTGGAGGTGCAGACCGACAGTTTTGGGAACTTGATCAACAACGGAAATAACGCTCTCCTGCTGGCCGTTTCAAAAACTGCCGATCCCAAGTCGCTGACCAGCGCTGATTGGAACTTCTTCAAGCTGGCCACCACGGAATCCGGCGTTGCGCTTCAGGACTACCCGGGCGACGTCGGCTACAACGCGGATGCTCTGGTCATCACGCAAAACAGCTTCGACGCCAGCGGCAACGAACTGCACACGCTGGTCAACTCGATTTCGATGGCTGCGTTGACGAGCGGCGCGCCTCTCAGCCTGGGCGTGAACGCTTTCCAGAAGGATTTCAGCGGATTGAGCCTGCGGCCGACGGCCATGCAAGACGCGCATCCGGGCGATCCGATGTGGTTTATCCAGGAAGGCGGTGACAACGCGTCCATCAACGTCGTCAAGATGACCGGCGTGCTCACCAGCAACCCGGTCTTCAGCACCACCAATCTGCCTGTAACTCCTTATTCCCAGGCTGTGCCGATCTTGCAGCCGAACGGCTCCGCGATCACCACTGAGACCGACTCGCGGATCATGAACGCGTCGATGATGAACGGCAAAATCGTGGCCGCTCACTCGGTATCCAATGCCGAAGGCAACCTCGACAAGATCCAGTGGTACGAAATCGACGCCAGCAGCGGCACGCCGGCGCTGGTGCAGCAGGGCAACGTCAGCGGCGGACCGGGCGCGTATTACGCCTACCCCGCGATCGCCATCAATGCTCAAGGCGATATCGGCATGACCTACGCGGCCTCAGGTACGTCGCCCGCCGCCTACCTGTCCACCTATATCACCGGGCGCCAGTCGGGCGATTCGGCGGGGACCATGCAGACGCCGGTCCTCGTTCAAGCCGGCCAGGCCAATAGCATCGACGGTCGCGAAGGCGACATGAGCGGCATCAACGTCGACAGCGACGGCAGCTTCTGGATCGCCAACGAGTATGCCACCCCGGCCTTATGGGGAACGGTCATCGCCCACTTTACGCTGCCTTTGCCGCAGGCCACGAACGGCACGTTCGGAGAGGCCGACCAGGTCGGAACGTTGGGAACGCCGACCACGCAAGCGACGCAGTTTTTCAATGGCAATCTGCAGCCCCAGCAGATTGATCCCAACCTGGTTTTCCCAGGCGGCCTGCTCGATCCGGGAAACCGCAACAGCCCGCTGCCCGAGGAAAACCATAGCGTCGACACGACCCCCGGCGGGTCGACGATCATCACCTACAGTTTCCCCGACGTTTACGGGACCGACCCCACGACCGGCCAACCGCTCCACAACCAGATTACGGCCAACGAAGAGCAAACGGTTCGCCAACTGTTCAAGCTTTATAGCTATTACACGGGCTTGACGTTCGTCGAAAAGCCGGGCAACGCCGGCGACGATTGGATCGTGGTGGGCGACCCCCGCGTGCTCAACCCCGCCGTGATTGCAAATACGGTCGAGGGAATTTCCACGGGAAGCCTTCACGGTTACTACTTCAACGGACAGTATGCGGGCCTGTCGGTCATCAATGGCAATATCGACTGGGGCAGCGCCTTGTTGGGCCAATCGAACGGGCCCAATTACTTCTCGGGCGTGGCCATGCACGGCATCGGCCTCAATCTGGGCCTGCAGTACAACAACGACGGCCCGCCCGGAACCATCATGGGGGACGGCGTTAACATCATTGGGGCCTCCAACGGCCTGATCCCGGCAGAGACGTTCCCCGGCCTGAGCGATATCACGAACGCGCTGTTTGGCTATGAAACCAATAGTAACCAGATCGATCTGTATCAATTCAACGTCGACGCCAGCGGC
>DASZUP010000064.1:0-4030 GCA_035547635.1 Pirellulales bacterium | reverse complement strand
AGCTCGGCAGGAACGGTAACCGGCGACGGCAGCGGCAATTTCAGCGTGACCGGATCGCATACCTACGCGGACGAAGCCAACTTCTCCGTAAAGACATTCATCGTCGATAGCGATGGCGACGACATTACGGCAGCGGGAACCGTCTCAATCGCCGATGCCGACGCACTGAGCGCAACGGCGATGGCCGTCGTTGCGACCGAAGGCCTGGCCTTCAGCGCCGCGGTTGCCAAGTTTTCCGATACGAATCTTGCGGCAGGCGCCGGCGATTTTACGGCCACGATCGCTTGGGGCGACGGCTCGACGAGTTCGGGCGTCATCAACGGCGCCGACGGCCAATTCATCGTCAGCGGATCGCATGCGTATGCTCATAGCGGCCAGTACGCAGTGAACGTCGCCGTGAAAGATCCCGCGCCGGGAACGGCTTCGGCCTCGGCCACGGCGACGGCTCAAGTCGCTGCGGCGCCGATTACCGCAACGGGCTACACGTTTTCCGCCGTCGAAGGTCAACAGTACGCCGGCGAGGTCGCCTTCTTCACCAGCGCCAATCCGTCAGCCATCGCCGGCGATTTTTCCGCGACCATCCTTTGGGGCGACGGCGCCAGCAGCGCGGGAGTGATCAGCGCAGTCGCCGGAACGTTCCATGTCAGCGGCTTGCATACCTACGCCGCCATGTCGCCGGGCCTTGCGGCCAAGGTGCTGATCTCTGGACAAGGGGGCGACCCGGTCACCGCGGTAGGATTGGCTCTCATTGCCGATGCTCCGCTATCGGCCACGGCGACCGCGTTCAGCGGGTACGAAGACACGGCGCTCGTCGACGTCAAGACGGCGGGCTTTATCGATCAAGGGACGCCGCAGGCGCCTTCGGCCTACTCCGCCACGATCGACTGGGGAGATGGGACTACGACTGCCGGGAAGATTACCGCCGACGGAGCCGGCTTCAAGGTTCTCGGCACGCACGTCTATGGCGATGAAGGAAACTATTCTTTCACAGTCTCGATTGCCGAAGCGGGCGGCTCACATGCGACCGTTCACGCAGCGGCCTCCATTCTAGAGGCCTTGTTGTGGAACGGAAAAAGAGGAACGCCTACGGATCGCTGGCTCAATGAAGTCTACGGCGACTTCCTGGGACGCCTGGCCGATCCCGGTGCGCTGAGTTACTGGAACTCGCAATTATCGCAAGGCGTGAATCGCAACGCCGTCGTGTCGGCGATTGAGGCCAGCGGCGAATACCGAGGGCGAGAGGTCCAGGCGCTGTTCGAGCGCTATTTGCATCGTTCGGTCGACCCGGGCGGACAGGCCTACTTCGTGGCTCAGCTTGCCGCCGGCGCCACGGTCGAAAGCGTCGCCGCCAGCCTGATCGGTTCCAGCGAGTATTTCATGAACCGCGGCGGCGGGGCGAACGACGACTACTTGAACGCCTTGTATCAGGACGTCTTGCAGCGGCCTGCCGATCCCGGCGCCCAAACGTATTTTGGCCGGCAGCTATCAAGCGGCGTCTCGCGCAGCCAGATTGCCAACGTTCTACTCAACAGCGACGAATATCGCCAGCGGCTGATCGGCGACTTCTATCAGCAACTGCTCAATCACCCAACCAGCAGCGGCAGCATCGATTTCTGGCTCGGCTCCATGAAGCAAGGCGCCCGCGACGAGCAGGTGGCCGCGGCCATTGCCGGGTCCGACGAGTATTTCAATCGGACGGCGCCGTAGTATCGCGCGTCGTTTTTTCCCCTGCTGCTTTGTGGCTGCCAATTAGTTGGGATGAACAGTGCAAACCGGTAAGCTGCCGGCACAACCGCATACGCCGCTACTATGAACTGGGAACTCTACCACTACTGCCGTCGCTCACAGAAACGCCCTGAGCCGTCGAGGGCCGGTGAGACGATTGCTCGAGTACTCTCTGAAGCCGAGCGTTCTGGCGTCCCAGACGACGCCGATCTCCTGGCTCTGCTCATTCAATCGTTGGCAGAGACTCCGACGCTCGATGACGCCGCTTTCTGCTGGCTCAAGCCGCTTCACGGCTGCGGCGGCAGCGAGGGGTATGTACTTGGCGTCGAGCCGGCGATCGAAGCTGAATTTTGGAGTTCCCTCGCCAAGAAATACCCGAGCCATCAGGGGCTTGCCTACCTTGCCGCTGACTCAGCCCTTTTGGCCGGGGCCAACGCGACTGCTCGCCGTTTCTTCATGCACGGCTTTCGGATGGACCCAAGTACGCCGCCAGCGATGGCCGTCGATTGGGAGGATGAGTTGCGAGGAACCGACTGGCATTTCGAGTATCGGCTGCTTCTTCTGGTCCGAACTCGGAGGTACTACCCCGACGAACTTATCGAGGAGGTAGACGAGCTAGCCGCCTTATTCGGCGATGACGCCGAGAAGTTGAGGCTCATTCACGAAGTGGCAGACGGAGGAGATGTACCGCAGTTCCAATGAGTGTCCCCTGCGAACACTAAGTCTTCTCCGCGTCCTCGCGGGCCCAGATGACCATGTACCAGCGATTAGGCATCACCAAGTGACTCAGCAGTCGCGTGCGATGCCTTTCCATCGCTTCGGCCAGAACGCGTTCAAAGGCCACGTAGCCATCGCATTTTTCGAACAGCGTCAACCGCTCCTGGGCGCGGTTGGGGGGCACCAGGGGTCAGGAGACAAAATGACGAACTGTCTTTACCAGCCCCGCCGACTTCCTCTCGTCCTTCAATCGGACGGCGCCGTAGGATTTGCGGGGGCCATCGGAATTCGAGGCGCGTTCACGCCGCCAAGCCGGTTGAAGCCTTCCTGCATTGTCTATAGTAGTCCTTTCCCGTTTGGCCGGCCCCGTGATAATTCCCTCCGCCAGGTCTCTCGTACGTCGACGCTGATCAATGTCAGCTACTCTTGGTAGGGCTTCTGGACCATTGCTCGGGAACGACGGCAAAGAGCTCTCTTGCTGCATCTAGAGCATCCTGTTTAGTCGGATGCCAGGAATCGGCCGTGAAGAATCCACTCGGGCTCATTACCAAATGATAGCCAACCCGATCATCGCCTTGGATCTCCAATACCACCTCACACTCCTCATTCGGCTCCTCTACACTGCGAATAGGCGACAAACTCCAGGAGTCTTTCGTGCCCCAGACTCTCGTCTTTGTTGAAGCCTTGATTGAGAACATTAGATCGTCTGCCTGCTTTATCGGTGGTGCTTTCAGTCGGGGTGTGTGTGGCCAAACGCGTCTCGCCCTGCCGCGAAAACTCCGAGCAATTCTGCGGACAACCCGCGTAAGGTAGCGGTTCAACGGCCCGTTCCTGGCACCCGCTTAACGCGCGACTCAACCGATCAGCATGCCGGCATAGCCGACCACGCGGCTGCGATCGCCGGAAACGTCGGCGCTGGTGGCGTAAGCAACCCGCTGTGAACGGCTAAGCATATTCATCAGCCGCAGCGTCTCAAGCACGATCACCGCCGGCAGCAGGCCGCACATGCTGATGTGATTTTTTCTGACCGTCTCGTACAAGCGCTCGGGATCGAGCGTTTCCAACGCAGACAAGGCCATTTCGTCCAGGCGCCGGTTTTCGGCGTCGCTGGCAAAGTGGTTCATGTCGCTGGAGATGACCAACAGCGGCTGGCGGCCTTCGCCCTGCAGGCACTTCACCAGGCCGGCGGCGAACTCGCGACACCGCGCCAGGTTGCCGCCGCCGATGGCAATGCCCGTCACGCGAGCGTGGGGCGCCAGTTTCGCCAGGAAGGGCAATTCCACTTCGATGGCATGTTCCTGCTGGTGCGCAGCCGCGTCGAGTTGCAATCCGGGAATCGCCTCGACCAACCGCCTGGCCAACTCAGGATCCGAGGCTATCGTGGCGCCCGGGATCGACCAGGCTTGCTGCGGCGCCACGGCCCACTCCACGCCGTGCGGAGTGTGTTTGGGACTGAGCACGATCACGCTGTCGGGAATCTCGACGCGACGCAGCGTTTCCGCCGCAATGCGCCCCGAGTAGCGCAAGCCCGCGTGCGGCAGCATGACTGCCGGCCACGACTCGCGAGCGCACGCTTCGCCGGCCAGGA
>DASZUP010000063.1:0-7837 GCA_035547635.1 Pirellulales bacterium | reverse complement strand
CCCTCTGGCGAGCAAGCGGGGACGCTCGTCCGAGGGGCTCCGCATCACACGGACGCTCCAGCCACATCGGAAACGCCGTCCAGCGCCTCGGCGTCGAACAGCCGCGAGACGAGCTTTTCCGCCGGCGGCGCGGTGCAAAGGCTGGTCGCGACGCCCAACAGCGAAGAAATCGCCAGGCCCCAGATGATGGGATCAAGCCCCAGCGGCGTGACGGGCCTGATGTTCCCATGCTGGAGCCAGCCGGCCGCATACAGCGAAAGCGACGAGATCACTCCGCCGGCCATCGCCGCCATTACGCCGGCGGCGGTGGCCCGGCGCCAGTAGGCGATCATCATCGCCGGAGCGAAAAACGACGTGGCGGCGCAGGTGCCGCTCAGAATCACCATGGTCTGCAGATGGTGCGGCGGACGCAAATTGGCCGCAACCGCGCCGAGGCCCACGACCACCATCATCAAGTGCGAGAGCCAGCGGATCGTCGACTCGCGCGCGTGCGGATTGATGAACCGCAGGTAGACGTCGCGCACCAGACCGGAGGCGATGACCACCAGGTAAGAGCTGACCGTGGCCATCACCGCGCCGAATGGCGCCGCCAGGATCAAGCCGGCAATCAGCGATCCGCCCGGCAGCGGGCTGGTGCTGAGCAAGGCCAGCCGGGGAATGATCTCGTCGGAGTGGTGCAGGTCCGGGATCAAAGTCCGGCCGCAGATGCAGATCGCGATCAGCGGCAAGTAGATGCACATGTTGTAGCACGCCAGCAGCACGATCGAACGTCGGATCGTCGGCGTGCTCTTGCTGGCCATGATCCGCACCAATCCGGCGGGCGAGCTCAGGCCGGCGAACACCCACTGGAAGAAGAACGAGACGGCGATGCCCAGCGGCAGCCAATCGAACGGGCCAGGCCCGGTCACCAGAGAACCGGGCCGGCTCATCTCGCCCGTAGCGATCTTGCCGTTGGAGTATAGCGCCGCTTGCAGCCCCTGTTCATCCTTCTCGGTCAAGGCGATCAGGACTCGCTGCTGCGATTCGGGCGCATCGATGGCGACGCCCTTGCCGAAATACTCGAGTCCCGCGACGTCGGCCGCTTCGTCGCCTGGGAATGCTTCGTCCAAAGAGGCGGGCGCCTGGCCGTCGTGCGCTTGGGCGTAGCGGCGCAACTGGCCGTCGAGCGTTTTCAGCCGCTGCTCGAAGGCGGTCAGCGCGCGCGCATGCTCCTCGCGCGTCTCGGCGCTTAAGGGTTTGACGGTAACTTCGTGTTGCAATCGCTGGGTGGCGGCGGCCAAGCCGCCGGTGGCTTGCAGCGTGAGCGGCAGCAGGATCATGATGCCGATGAACATCATCACGCTCTGGAACAGGTCGGTCCAGACGGCCGCCAGAAAGCCGCCGATCAGCGTGTAGCCGATGACGGTCAGCGAGAAGATGGCCAGCCCGAGATAGTAATACCTGTCCAGCCCTTCGCCGTCTTCGGATAGCGCCAAGGCGCCGGAGCCAGGCCAGGAGATCTTCATTACCAGCGCACCGGCCTTGAACTGGGCCACCATCATGAAGGACATGAACAGCAGGATCAACAGCGAAGCCATCAACCCGGCGGCCGGGCTGCCGAAGCGTTCGCGCACCAGGTCCGGCACGGTGATGGCGCCCGTGCGCCGCGAAAGCTGCGAGATGCGCTTGCCCAACACGCCGAAGCCGGTGATCGGCACGACCATGTACGAGGCGATCCACAACGCCACGATCCAGCCGAAGCTGTAGACCAGCGAGGGAAAGCCCATGAACGTGCCGCCGCTTTGTACGGTGGCGGTCAAGGCCAGGGCCCAGGCGCCCAGTCCGCGGTTACCGAGAAAATAGCCCTTGAGAAAGGAGCCCTTTTCCACCACGCGCTGGGCCACCGTGCCCAGCCAGACGGAAGCGGCGATAAACACCAGCAGCGCGGCCAGGGTGCCCATGCCCGCCGAGGCGGTCGTGTCAGTCATGGGCGGTCTCCCTCTCGATGATGTTGCCGGCTTCGTCCTCTTCAGGTTCGGGACCGAGATCTTCGTCGCTCATGAATGCCATGGCGAACCAGATCGAGACGGCCGTGCAAACGCACCACGGCGTCACCACGCCCCAAAATATCCAGTCCGGGAAGCCAAGCACGAAGCTCAACGTTTCGGGCGGACGCCCATAGCCGAACGCGTAGCAATAGCCGATCGTGTAGATGCACGCCGCCGCCCAAACGCCGAGCACGACCAGCGCTTCGCGTCGCGCGCTATGGAGCAACGGATCTTCCGTCCGTTGGGTCATCACTCCATCTCCTCATGGTTACTGGCCTCGCGCACGCAAGCGACCCGGAAGAGACGGAAAGCCCGAGCCGGGCGGCTCAGCGGCGACCATCCATCCGGCAAGTTTCGCCGGCATACGCGCTGCCGCGGGCCCCATCGCGGAGCACCACTTTAACGCACGAAGAAGCGGATCGCCACAAATCCGAGGACCAATAGCGCAAATAAGCCCCAGGTCAGCCGCTCGAAGTGTTTGTCCAAGAGATCCTTGGCCCGGTCCCCGAATAAGAAAATGAAAGTCGCCACCAGCAGGAAGCGGCCGGAGCGGCCGATGGCCGAGGCTACTATCAGCGTTTGCAGCGGCACCGTTTCATGACAGACGCCCGCGGCAATGGTAAACACCTTGTACGGAATGGGCGTAAAGGCTGCGGCCAGAATGGCCAGGAACGCGTTGTCGCCATACAGGCGGCTGACGGCGTCGAAGTTCTGGTGCGTAAAGCCGGGCACGACGTCGAAAAAGAAATCGGCCATCGAGCTCCACAGAGCGAAGCCGATGTACCAACCGGCCACGCCCCCCAGCACCGACGCGACCGCGCTGACGACCGCATAATAATAGGAACGTCGCGGCTTAGAAACCGACAAGGCGATTTGCAGGACGTCGGGCGGGATGGGAAAAAACGAACTTTCCGCAAAGGAAAGCAGGGCCAAGGCAGGAGTGCCGTAAGGCGTGTCCGCCCACCCCAGCACCCAGAGATACAGCCGCTTCAGCAAGCCTGACAGCCGCTTGAACAATCCGGCCCGCCGCGCGGGCGTCGCATCTGCAACCGTCGTCACGGGCGACTCCTTCATCGATTCATTCACTTTCTTTATTCTGCCTCGGGCGGCGTTTTCGCCGAGAGCGGAAGTCTAGCGGGCGCCGCAGCGCCGCGGTAGAGCGATTGCCTGGTTTCTCTCGTGCGTCGCACCGTAAGCTCGAGCTGGTCGTCAATACCAACCCGAAGCGTCAGCGAGGCGGGAAGACCCTGTTACGCCAGCACGAAGGTAGGTCAGGCTTTCCAGCCTGACGGGACCTTGGCGTCAGGCTGGAAAGCCTGACCTACGTGACTATCGTTCGTGTCGGCGTAATATTACCTTGCTTACCTCGCTGGCGCTTCGGGGCGGTTCGTGTTCGCCGCTCAGCGGCCCCAGACGCCGATCAGCCACCCGAGCACCAGGCCCCCTAGGGCCCAGATAAGCTTGCTCCAAGAACTTGCCTCGCCGGAATTGGCCTTCGCTCCGCGGCGCCGGGCCTGCTTTTCGGCCCGAGCCAACAACTGCTTATCCTCCCGGCTCAAGGCGTGCCGTTCGGCGCGCAGCACTTTCAGGTATTCTTCGCGATCCTGCCGTTTGGCGGTCAGCATGGCGCCGTCGGCCGGGCGGATCGGAGCGCCGCTGCGGTACGCGTACGCCTGGGTGAACTCGGCCCCGACCAACAGGATTTGGGCCGAGTAGTAAACCCATAAGATTACCAGCACCAGGGATCCCGCTGTGCCATAAACGGAGTTGACGCCGACCCGGCCAAGATAGAGACCGATCAGTTCCTTGCCTATTAAAAACAGCACGGCCGTAACGGCGGCGCCCAGCCAGACTTCTCGCCAGCGGATGCGAACGGCCGGCAGCCATTTAAAGGCCGCAGCCAGCAATAACATGACCGTCACGCCCGTCACGGCGATGTTGGTCATGCGGACGACGGGCAGGGAAAAAGGGAGTTCGCGAGTCAAGAAATCCCCCATGCCCACCAACACGGCGGTCAACGTCGTCGAGGCCAGCAGCAACGCTCCAAACCCGAAGACCAGCAGCAGCGCCAGCAGCCGGTCTCCAATAACCCCCAGCCAGCCACGATTCGGGTTTTCTACCACCCCCCAGATGACGTTCAGCGCGTCCTTGAGCCCCATGGCGGCGCCGGTGCCGCTGATGATTAGCAGCAGCACGCTGGCGGCGGTCGTCCAGGTCCCCGCGGCAGACTGGTGCGTCTGCCGGGCGAATTCTTGTAGCACATGCGCCAGGTGAGGCCCCACAAAGGCCGCCAACTGGTCAGCCAGCCGGCCTTCGGCCGCTTGAGGGCCCAAGACGGCGCCGCCAATGGTGACGGCGATCAGCAACATGGGGGGAAGCGAGAAGATAGAGTAAAAGGCCAGAGCGGCGCCGATCTGCGGACAACGATCGTCCTGCCACTCAGTGAAGGTCGCCTTGAGCACTTCCCAGATTTTTCGCATGGCATGCCGCCTTAGGTTGTCCCGTCCGTCCCTTACGATGCGTCGAATGCAAACCATCCGCATGACCGTCTCGGGGGGCGAACACTGAGATTCATAGCGAACTCCCGCCGCCGGGTCCAATCAGAAGCTGGTTGCCGAGCCCCGCTCATGCCGTACTTGCGTCGGAACTGCTGTTTACGCGAAGGGTTCGGTTCGAGTATTCTTCGCGGCCCGTTGCCCCCGTCCGCCGCTTAAACCTGGAATATAGCGAGCCCGGCCATGTCTTCCCGAATCTTCCTGGCGAACCTGCTTGCAACTTTCGTGCTCATCGGCGGCCTGGCGTCGGCCCAGGCGGAAGATTTTCATGTGGACAACAAACTGTTCTTTCCGGAGCAGGAGCCGATTGTTTCGACAACGCTGTTCTTCGCCGGCCGAGTCTACGACTTTCTCGACAAGCCTCAGGAGACGATCGTTTTCGACAAGAACAACGACCTGATCGTGATTCTCGATCCGCAGCGGAAGATGAAGACTGAGATCACCACGGGCAATGTCTCGACGGACATCAACCGGCTGCGAGAAGCGGCGCGATCGCACAAACGCGAATCGATCCGCATGTCCGCCGCTCCTCGCTTCAGCGAGACGATCAACCCGGAGACGGGACGTTTGATCATGGATGGCAAGTGGATCAAGTATATCGTCGCCACCGAGGCGCCGCAGAATCCGTTCGCGGCTCGGCAGTACAACGAATTCGCCGACTGGCTGGCGCAGGTCAACGCCTTGTTGAACCCGCCGATGATGCCCTTCGCCCGGTTGAAGCTGAACGAAGTCTTGAAGCAAAGGCAGGAGATTCCGGTCGAGATCGAATTGACGCTTGGCGGAGAAGGTCGGCGAAAGCCGCTTGTGGTGCGTTCCGAGCACAATATCCAATGGGCCTTGTCGCAGGCCGACAAGGAGCGGATCGATCAGGTCGCCGAGCAACTGCACACCTTCAACCTGGTCTCATTCGAAGAGTATCACCGCCCGCCGCAGAATGCGCAGGCGGGCAAGTAGCCGCGCACGGAGGGAGTCGCCGCCATGCCCTTGTTTCGTTGGTCATTCATCCTGTCGTTTGCGTGTCTCGCGCTCGTCGGCGGCCCGGCAGCGGTCCGCGCGGACGATTTTCGCGTCGACAACAAGGTCGTCTTTCCGGGCCAGGAGCCGATTCTATCGACGACGCTATTTGCGAACGGCAAGGTCTACAACTGTCTTGACGCCGTGAAAAAGACGCTTGTCTTCGACAAAACCGCCGGCGTGATCGTGATCCTCGATCAGGCGAAGCAGACGAAAACCCAGATCGCGATGGTCGATGTTTCGGCGGCCATTGGCCGATTGCGCGAGGCGGTCCGCAGCGACAAGCGGGAAGTGATCCGCATGTCGGCTTCTCCGCAGTTCACCGAGAATATCAACCCTCAGACGGGACGCTTGATCCTGGACAGCAAATGGACGACATACATCGTGGCGACCGAAGCGCCGGAAAACCCGTTTGCGGCCCGGCAGTACAATGAGTTCGCCGACTGGCAGATTCAGATTGCCGCAGTACTGAATCCGATGCCGCCCTTTGCGCGGTTGAAGCTCAACGAAGTTCTCAAGCGACGGCAAGAGGCGCCGACGGAAATCGATTTGATTTCTCGCGGAGAGAACGAGAAACAGCCGCACGAAGTTCGCTCTGAGCATCGCTACACGTGGCGGTTGTCGCCAGCCGATCAACAGCGAATCGCCGTCGCGAACCAGCAGTTGGAAAACTTCCAGCAGATCCCGTTCGAAGAGTTTCGGCGCGCGGCGGATGCAGACAAATAACTGCGCCGGGCTACGCCGTAACGGCTTGATGGTCGGCTGCATTCTTGGCAGCGGCGGTAGTAGAATGCTTCCAGAAACGCAGACGCTTGCGCGATCGCGGCGGCGGGCCCCTTGAGAAGCGAAGCGAGAGCGCCGGAGTGACCATCTACCAGACCGTCGCCTGCCGGTTTGGCGACGCCGCTGCAAAACTTGCCCTTGCGTCGCAGCCCCGGATCATTCTTGATATCGGCGGCGAAGGCCGGCATCCGGAGGCGTGGAATCTCAATCCCCTGGATAAACGGTCGCTGGCGCCGCATCGCGGCGAGCCCATCCGCCGGCTGATCCGGGCCCGAGGCGAGAACATCCCTTTGGCGACGAGCAGCGTAGACCTGGTAATCGTCGAACGCACGCCGCTGCGTCCAGCCACGTTGCGAGAAATTCGGCGCATCGTGAAGCCGGGCGCCTTCATCCTGCTTCGTCACGCCGATCTGCCTTGGCTGGATCCGCATCGCAACGCCTTGCGGATGTTGCCCGGCCGCGTGCACCGAGGCAAGCTGCAAATCGGCGGCCAGCAGTATCGCGAGACCGCCATCCGGCTGGATGCGCCCGCCGAGTGATGCGCTAGTCTTCGCAGCAGCGCAGCGAGTAACCCTTGGAGAGAAGCAGCGTACGGCAAAGCGTTTGCAGGCTCTCTCTGGTCGCCGCCGGATCGTGGTTGCGCCCGTTGCACGCGATGACGGTCGCCCGCCGCCCATTCAGCCGGAAGATGATTTGCGGGACGTCCGTCGCCTCGATCACGACAATGCGGTCCAGCGGAACTTGCACTCCTTCAGGCGTGGAGAGAATCAACGACGCCAATTTCGCGGGGGCTGCGTTTTCAAGCACCGTCACGACGTCGATCGGCCGCCCTGCCGGCCCGGAGATGCGAGTCAGCGGCAAGCGATAGGCGACTGCCGTGGCCAGCTTCAAAGCATCTGCGGCGTCGAGTCCATAACGCTTTGCGTCCTCATCCCGGGCCTTGAAACGCAACGACAAACCCGGCTCCGGCGGTTCGAGTTGCAGATCGACGACGCCTGGCAGCTCAGCGAAACGCTCGCGCACGCCTTCGGCCTCGCGCCGCATAATCTCCAGATCGGAGCCGCTTAACACGGCGGTCAACTCTCCCAACACGCCCGGGAATTGTCCTGGCTCGGCGACGGCCGTTCCCAACGACGCCAGCGAACGCGTGGGCGCGAACGCTGCGCGGATGCCGTCGAGCAATTCCTGGCGGTCCCCGGCGATACTGGGTTGGATCTCGATCAGCAACTTTGCGCGTTCCAAGCCGTCGAAAGAGACGGCATTGCCTGGCAGGTCGAGTCGCCATGCCGAGCGAACGCCGGGCAGACGAAGAAGCTTGCCGACGGTTTGCTCAATAGTTTCAGCCAGGCTCCTGGGGCCGTCGTCGGCCGGCGTCGCCACGACGGCGCCGACATCGGCCGCGGTGAAGATGCGCCGCTGGAGCGTCACCCCTGCGGGCAGTATAGTCGTCATCTCGCT
>DASZUP010000062.1:0-4130 GCA_035547635.1 Pirellulales bacterium | reverse complement strand
TGGGCCAAACGCGAAGAGCAAGCGGCCGCCAAACATTCGCCGCCGCGCGCCGCTGCCGAACCCGTCCGCCTGGTTCGCTACGGCAATGCTGAAGCGCGGCTGCCTGGCGCTCTTCCGCCAACCGCCGCGCCCGGCAACATGACTGCGCCGCCCTCGCACAAACCGGCCCAAGCGCCGATCACGGCGGCGCCCGACCGGCCCGCATCCGTCTATGACCGTCAGCCGGCAAACAGCTACGCCCCTCAAGCACGATATGCCGCATCGCCTTCGCCCGCCGCGGAACAGCCGCAGCTCGCGAGATCGGCGCCTGCGCAGCGTCCGGCCAGCGCTGTCGAATGGCAGACCTCTGCGGACGAGTCGGGGCCCAACCCGCTCCGCGGCCGCTTGCCCCGCGCCGCCTATCCATCCGGTCACTGGTCAGCCGGCAACCCGCTGCGTTAAACCCGCCTGTAGCAGAATCGGTGACGATTCTGGCCGGCCTTGCCCTCTCACGCTCGGAACCTTCACAGGTTCCGCTACGACGAGCGATCCGCAATTCACGCAATTCCGGCCAAGCGCTTCAGCGCTCGGCCTTCATTCTGCGTCGGCCGTTCCGGCCGGCCCTTGTAGCTGTACTGCAGCCCCATGTGATCCAGGCCCAGCATGTACAAGATCGAGGCGTGCAGGTCGTGAACGTGCATCCGCTCTTCGACCGCGCGCAGGCCGAGATCGTCGGTGCTGCCGATCGTCTGGCCGCCACGCACGCCGCCGCCGGCCATCCACATGGTAAAGCCGGTCGGGTTGTGATCGCGACCGTTGCCCTTCTCGCTCATTGGCGTGCGGCCGAACTCGCCGCCCCAGACCACCAGCGTCTCATCGAGCAGGCCGCGTGCCTTCAGATCTCGCAGCAAGCCGGCTACCGGCTTGTCCATCGCCCGGCACAGCCGGCTGTGGTTCTCTTCGATCTTGGCGTGCGCGTCCCACTTGCTGCCGGCGCCGTGATACAACTGCACGAACCGCACGCCGCGCTCGACCAGCCGCCGCGACAATAAACACAGCCGGCCAAAGTCAGCCGTTTCCTTCTGGTCGATTCCGTAAAGCGCTTCCATGCGGCTGCTCTCGCGCGAAAGGTCAACCGCTTCCGGAGCCTCGGCCTGCATGCGGAAGGCCAACTCGTAACTGGCGATTCGGGCTTCCAGCTCGCTCTGCTCAGGGTGCAACTCGGCATACTGCCGGTTGACGCGGTTCAGATAGTTGAGCTTGCCTCGCTGCTGCTCCTCGGTCACGCCGGTCGGCGTGTTCAAGTTCGGCACCGGCTCGTTGCCGCCTTGCAGGCGAATGCCTTGATACAAGGCCGGCATGAATCCGGCGCTCCAGTTGCGCGGGCCGTTGGAGACCTGCGCGCTGGTGTCCGTCATCACCACGAACGCGGGCAGATCGGTGTTCTCCGTTCCTAAACCGTAGCTGACCCAACTGCCGAGCGACGGCCGTCCGCCCAGGATCGAGCCGGTGTTCATCTGGCAGACGCCGGCGGAGTGATTGATGCCGTTCGACCAGCAAGAGCGAATCACGGCGATGTCGTCGACCATTGTCGCGGTCTCCGGCAGCCAGTCGGAAACCCACGTGCCGCTCTGGCCGTGCTGCTTCCAGGCGCGTTTGCAGGCCAGTAGCGGCGAGCGCAACTCGCCCATCGCCGTGATGACCGTGCCGAAGCTCTCGGGCAGCGACTGCCCGGCCAACTCGTTAAGCAGCGGCTTTGGATCGAATAAGTCGATATGACTTGGACCGCCTTCCATAAACAGGAAGATCACGCTTTTGGCGCGCGGCGCAAAGTGTGCCGCCTTGGCAGCCAGTTGAGACTTGACCGCAGCTTGGGTAGCGCCGCGCGCCGAGTCCTGACTCAACAGCCAGGCCAGCGGCAAAGCGCCGAAGCCCGCGCCGCCGCGCATTAAGATGTCTCGCCGCGTGTACAGCGGCTCGACGTGCGGCACGGGCCGGGCAAGTTCAGAAGAGCGAAGTTCAGCTTGCGGATCCGTCATGGCTCACTCGTTGTTTGGCGGTGCTTTAACAGTCGGTTGCTGTTTGGTGGCGGGACACCAACCCGAAGCGTTAGCGAGGGACAAAAAGGCATCCGCTCGCTGGCGCGTCGGGTTAGTGTCGGAGACAAATTCACTTTTTGATGCGCTATTCGACGTACAGGAATTCATTCGAGTTCAATAACACGTGGCAGAAATCGATCCAGGCCTGACGACGCGGGTCGACCGCGGCGCCGGAGGCCGAAGCCGGCGCAATGCTCAGCCCATGCCCTGAAGCATCGGCGAACACATCGGGCAGCGGCTCAAACGTCCACAGCCCGATCGTGCCGCTCCCGGCATTCTCGGCGGCAAGCAACAGCATGTCGGCCGGCAGCGCTTCGTTGGAGAGCCGCACGTCGTCGATCAGGCCGTCGAAACGGCTGCGGGCCGAAGTCGCGCGGCCGCCGATGGTCAGCGGCAAGGCGTTCTTGAATTCGCCGGTGACCGTGTGCGGCATGACGGCTGTTTGCAGCGGCTCGTCGGTGTTGGCCAGATCCTTGACATAGAAGGAAATGCTGCCGGCCGTCTTCTCATCCGCCAGCTTGACCGAGGCCGCCACGTAATACGGCTTGTCGAGTTGCAGATGCTGATCGGAAAAGATCGGCTCGTGCGCCAGCTTGCCGGCCTGGTTCTTGCCGATCAATTGCAGCACCAGCGTCTGCGGCTTGCGGCGAGACTGCTTGCCCGTCACGCCAAACGACCAGCCGGGCTGACCTTCGTTGCCGTTCCAGTTGGCCGCCAGCACGCGGACGTCGCCGCTCTCGTAGACGGATCGCAACACGATGAAGGCTTCGATCGTGAAATCGCCGGCAGGCAATGCGGCCGTCTTCGGCATCTGAAACGGCTGCGCCGGAGTCTCGGCCGAAACCAGCGCCGCCTGCCCGTCGCGGTGGGGGATCTTATCGTGCACGAAAGCGGCATCGGCGGCGCCGGCGCGCTCGGCGTCGATTCGGGCCGTTTGCTCGTTCAAGAAGTCCTCGGCCGCCGCCGCTTCCGCCGGGCTGGGCTGCCGGCCGTAAGCGAGCTGATGCGCCAAGGCGATCATCCGCTGCTGATCGCCTTCGGCCGAGTCGAACAGCCGCTCGGCAAAGGCCGCCGAACGTTGCAGCATGAACTGGCTGTTGATCAGCAACAGCGCCTGGATCGGCGTGGTTGTCACGTCGCGCGAGGCCGCGCTGGAGATCCAGAACGGCGCGTCGAACGCATCGAAAAACGGCACGCGCGTGTTGCGCATGACCCGCAAGAAGATCGATCGCCGCGGCTCTTCCTTGGCGGCGCCCGGCCCGCCGGGAATCAACTGCAGCTCGCCCGTCGCGGCGTACAGCGAGTCGCGGATCTGTTCGGCGTCGAGCCGCCGCACCGAGCCGCGCCAGTAGAGGCGGTTCTCGGGATCTTTCAAACGGCCGGCGGCCAGGTTCGGGTGTTCGGCCGATTGACGGTATGTGGCCGAGCAGACGATTCGCCGGTGCAACTGTTTGATGCTCCAACCGTCGGCCACGAACTGCGTGGCGAGCCAGTCGAGCAATTCCGGATGCGTGGGCGGGCCGCCCAGCTTGCCGAAATCGCTGGCGTTGGCCGCCAATCCACGGCCAAAGTGATACTGCCAGATGCGATTGACGATCACGCGCGACGTGAGCGGATGGTCCGGCTGTGTCAGCCAGCAGGCCAGTGCCGCGCGGCGGCCGGTCGTTTGCGGCGCGTCGGGCAGCGACGTGATCTCGGCGGGCCGTTCGTCCAGCAGCGTCAAAAAGCCGGGCTCGATCGGCGTCGGTCCCTTCTTTGGAATCAGCACCGGCGCGGCCTTCGGGCCCAGATCGGTAGCGGCAAGCAGTTGCGGCAGCGGCTCGGGCTTTTCTTTGTCGAACGCCGCCAGTTGCTTCTTCAAGGCCAGCAGCTTGTCTTTCTTTTCGCCCTTGATCCGCTGCTCCAAACGCTTCCAATCGTAGATCACTTGCCGGAACGCCAGCTCTGCAATTTGATGTTCTTCCGGCGCGCGTTCGGCGACCGGCTTGCGCATCATGGCCTGAACGTCGTCCGGGAAGCGGTTGGTGGCTTCTGCCTGGGCCGACTTGCGAT
>DASZUP010000061.1:0-1826 GCA_035547635.1 Pirellulales bacterium | reverse complement strand
GCAGCGCGAACACCGTCACGCCGGAACTCTCGGCGGCGAGTTGCAAGCGGCGCGACGCCGTCAGGCTCAGGCTGGCGACCTCGCCAACGACGCCGCCGAGCCCGGCATGTTTCAGTCCCTCCTCCATCAGCAGCGGCACGCCCGAGCCGCGGCCGGCTTCCGCATAGATCACCCGGTCGGGATGCAGCCCCGCCGCCGCCAGACCCGGCGCGAACAGATCGTGCCGCTCGACGCACCACAGCACCGGCCCTGGCCGGCGCGCGAAAATGCCCGCCACGAACAAGGTCGGCGCCGCCGCGTACGGATCCCGCAGTCCCCCGCAAGCCTCATGCAGCCCGCCGAGCGGCAGCCCACCGCCGGGCAGATGACGGTCCATTTCAGCCAGCCCAAACGGCAGCACATTCCGGCCAAGGGATTGAAGTCCCTCAAGAACACGGATGCGTTCCCGCAACTCGACAATACGCTGGTTGGCAGTCATGGCTGGCCTTTGTTCTCTATTTGTTCTATAGCCAGAGATAGGAGTCAAGCAGGGATGTCGCCGCCAAGACGCTGTTACCGGTGTCGAGAACGGAACGGCGCGATTGGGCCAGAAAAGCAACGGCCCGGCCGGCTTACGCCGACCAGGCCGCCTTCACGTCCGGGACTGCAGCAGACCGCTAGAGCGCCGTCTTGCCCTTCGGAGTGCCGACGCCCGTGCAAACATCCCAACCGGTGAGCGCATTCGTAACGGCGCCGCCAGGACCATTCTTGCACTGGCCGGTCTTGATGTCGTTCAGCCTGGCACCGCCCAATTCTTTGTAGAGCAGCCGTTGTTCCGCCGCCGAGGACGGCTCGGACTTTCCAGCATTGTTGGTGATACCCGCGAGCGCAGGCGCCGAGAGACTCGTCCCGCCGATGACCGCAATATCACCGTCAAAGCCGCATGTCGCGACCGTGCAGTGCTCGAATCCGTTGCCGCAACTTGACTGAGAGCAAATCACAACGACGCCGGTCGCTGGATCGGCAATCAACGCCACATCAGGGACGCCACGCGAATTGCCGACGCGCGCCGCTACGCCATTTTGGAACGCAGGACGGGAATAGACTGCACTTAGGCCGCCGCCGCCGTCGATCCACGGCGTTTCACCCAAAAAGTTTCCACCGCTATCGCGCACGATGGTGGTACCGCCAGCAGCAACCACATTCGGAGATGTCGCTGGCCAATTGACGTCAGCGCAATTGTCGCCTCCGCCTGGACATTTGTGATCACCGCTCGACAGGAAGAACGTCGCGCCACGCTTTACGAAGTTATGATCAAGCGTGGTTTGACCGGAAAATTCCGGACCGCCGATGCTCATCGAAACCTGGCCACCGGCCTTGGCGGCGACCCGTGCAGCATAATCCACGCCCACCATCAGATCGTTGAAGCTGAACGAGTTGACCGAGACGAGAACCAGCTCGGCGGATGGCGCCATGGCGTGCGCCCAATCGAGATCAAGTGCGGTCTCGCCATTGGCATCTTCATTGAATGGCGGATGCGTCGCGACTCCGCATGCGGTCGAATTACAAAATACGTTCTTGAATTTTGGCCTCGGCACACCGAAGTTCTTGGAAAAGGTCTGCAGGTCCGCCAGTGCCGTTGGGTAATACCCGACGTCAACGATGGCGATCACGCCACTGCCGCCGCGTGCGGTTCTCAACACATCGTGAGAACGGCAGCCCAGCGTCTTCGGCACAAGACCGTAAATGCACGCGACGGACGCGGGCGTGTTGATGCTCGGATTGTTGACGATAACCTGTTGTGACGTGTCTTCGACTGCGAAAGCACCGACGCCGCTGGAGGTGGC
>DASZUP010000060.1:0-19801 GCA_035547635.1 Pirellulales bacterium | reverse complement strand
CGCACGCGGGCGGCGTCGCCGGCGGCCTGCACGTTCATGCCGAAGTCGATCATATTGACGAGCGTTTGCACGTGCCCTTGAGGCTGCATGTCGCCCCCCATCACGCCGTACGCCAGCCAAGGCTCGCCGTCCTTGGTGACCATCGCCGGAATGATCGTGTGGAACGGGCGCTTGTGCGGTTCGAGACGGTTGAGATGATCTTCCTCGAGCGCAAACAACGCCCCGCGATTCTGCAATACGAAGCCAACGTCGCCCGGCACGACCTGCGAGCCGAACCCGGCGTAGTTGCTCTGAATAAACGAGCAGCAATTGCGGTCCTTGTCGACCACGACCAGGTAGATCGTATCGCCGCGCTGCAGCTTCGGATCGCCCGCCGGAACCTCGGTTGCGGCGTGCAAAGGATCGATCAACTTGCGGCGCCGCTCGGCGTAGGGTTTTGAGATCAACTCGGCGACCGGCAAGCGGTTGAAAGCCGGATCGCTGTAAAACTTGGCCCGGTCAGCGAAGGCGAGCTTCTTGGCTTCGACCAGCAAATGAAGGTACTCGGGATTACCCGGCCCTAATGCCGCCAGGTCGTAGCCTTCCAGCAGGTTCAACATTTCAAGCGCGGCGAGGCCTTGGCCGTTGGGCGGCAGTTCCCAAACGTCGTAGCCCCGATAGTTCACGCCGACCGGCTCGACCCATTCGTTCTTGTGATCCGCAAAGTCTCGCAGCGAAAAGTAGCCGCCGTTCTTCTCGCTGAAGGCGACGATCTTTTCGGCAATCTCGCCGCGATAGAACGCGTCGCGGCCCCCGACGGCAATCGCCCGATAGCTGGCCGCCAAACGCGGATTGCGGAATATCTCTCCTTCCGTCGGCGCGCGGCCGCCAGGCAAGTACGTGGCAGCCGAATCAGCCCAGCGCGCCAGCCGCCCTTGCGACGCTTTCCAATCGTGGGCGATCACCTCGCTGACCGGAAAGCCTTTCTCGGCAGTTTGAATGGCGGGCGCCAGCAACTCGGCCAGCGGCAGCGTGCCGAAACGTTCCCGCAAATCGTGCCAGCCCGCCACGCAGCCAGGCACGGACCAGGAGAGAGGGCCGTCATTGGGAATCTGCTCGAGCCCCTGCTTAGCAAAGACTTCTCGAGACAACTGATACGGACTGCGCCCGCTGGCGTTCAGGCCGTAAAGCTTTTTGGTCGCGGCATCCCAATAGATGACGAACAGGTCGCCTCCGATGCCGCAGCTCATCGGCTCGACCAGCCCGATCATGGCGTTGGCCGCAATGGCCGCATCGGCGGCATTTCCGCCTCGCTTCAGCACGTCCAACCCCGCCTGAACGGCCAGCGGCTGGCTGGTGGCGACGATACCGTGCGCCGCGACGACTGCCGAACGACTCTGGTGCGGGTTATCCGCCGGCCGGTCGTAGCCAGCGGCCAACACGGTTCTCGATGACGCTGTACCCATGCATATCACCCAGACGAAGAAGCCGGCGATGAATCTCATTGCGGGTGGGCCTCAAAACGGCTCGAAAGCGAAAGGACTTGCCGCCGGGGAATTACTCTACCCGGCCCATGCGGCCCGGGCCACCGTTTTTCGCAATCAGGGAATAAACGCACGCCCCAGGAACTCTCAGCAACGGGGCGTCGGCAACAAGACGACGCGTGATTTGGCCACGACCGCGCCGGCTGAACGAGCTGATCGGCGCCCCATGCGCCCTGAATGCCTGACCGCAAAACGCCTGGGACGCCGTTCGATGCACGACGCTTTACAAGAGAAGCAGCCTGACAATCGCGCGGCGCAATTCAGCTTGCAAGGCGTATTTGCGCTGACTACCTGGGCGGCCTGCACGGCGGCGTTGGCAGCTTGGCGCGGACCGGGCGTCGTCGTGCTGTGTTTGGGCCTGGCAATTTCAGCGCTCAATGCCTGGGGCAAGTTCTCGCGCTGGCAGCTTCCGGAGCGTCGCGGCCTCGGGCTTGTGCGGTGCGCCTGGCTGCTGCTGGGGATGTCGTTATTCCTACCGGCCGCGCGAGGTTGTTCCAACCAATCGATCGCCGGTTGGCAAGCCGCCGCGGCGTGCGCTTCCGCCCAAATCGAGATGCTCGATCAGCGGCGCGATGCAAGCTGGACCGCGTACGTCTATTGCTCCACGCTGAACCTGGGCAACCTGCTGCTGGCGCTCTCTCCCTGGCCAGTTTGGCGGGCCCAAGGAGGCGAGAGGGCAGGGCGGGGCTATGCGGCGGTCTTGGGCGTTTGCGCCGTCGGCGTCTGGTCGCTGGCAATCGGCGACGCCGCGTCGCTGCTCGTCGGCTATTATCTCTGGAGCCTGGCGGCGCTCATGCTGTTAAGCGCCTTCCGGCTTGGCCCCGCGGCGATCGCGATGATGGGCAGTCTGAGCCTCCTGCGGCTGTACTTTGATCTGCATTTCTGACGCCGCGTTTTTGCAGGCGGACCGCCGCGTGTTTTCAGTAGGGCATTCCCGCAAGTCGGCGGAACTCTGCGTGGAAGCCGCACCACGGGAGTTTTACGAATCTTTTACACGCCTTCGACCCGCCAGTGACACTTAAAACCAGCCGCCTCTTTACAATCTCATGGGTATTCCGCGGCAGTCTTCGACGTGATGGCGCCGGCGGGTCGCTCCCAAGACGGGGAGCGAACAGAAAAGCTGAAACTCTAACCGCAGGATTTATCGCGTGTCTTCCGATCTAGCGAACCTTGAATCCACCTCAGCCGAGGCAAATTCCTTGGCTGCTACCGTTTTAGACGAACCGTGCACTTTGATCCCTGAGGGCGATCAAGACCTGTGCGGCGAACAGCCTGGCAGCGCCGGTTCCGCCAGCGTCATCCCCGGCGATTCCCCCGCTCACAGCGAGCAGACCTGGGAAGACGCGGAAAAAGACCCCTGGGCGAACGGGCTCGACTGGCCGGTCGTCATCTGGATCGCCGTAGCACATCTGGGATTGATCGCCGCGCCGTTCTTTTTCACCTGGAAAGCGGTGGCGGTAATGGCCGTACTGCACTGGCTGACCGGCGGCATTGGGGTCTGCCTGGGCTATCACCGACAACTGACTCACGGCAGCTTTTCGACCTATGGGCCGGTTCGTTTCCTGCTGGCGCTGCTCGGCGGGCTATCCGGGGAAGGATCCGCGATCAACTGGGTGGCAAACCATCGCAAACACCACGCATTCAGCGACCAGGAGGGCGACCCGCACTCTCCGCGCGACGGCGCCCTGTGGAGCCACATGCTGTGGTTCATGCCGAATTTTGGCGGCAAATACGCCGTTGAGTTACATCGACGATACGCTCCCGACCTGGCCAAAGACCGAAGCATGCAGTGGCTGGACAAGATGTTCTTGCCCAGTCACTTGCTGATGACCGCCGCGTTGTTCAGCATCGGCTATCTCGGCTGGGACGCGTACACCGGAGCATCGTTTGTGGCTTGGGGCATGTTCGTGCGCCTGGTCGGCGTGCTGCACGTCACCTGGTTCGTCAACTCGGCCAGCCACATGTGGGGATATCGCAATTACGAAACGACCGACGATAGCCGCAACCTGTGGTGGGTCGGGCTGCTGGCCTATGGCGAAGGCTGGCACAACAACCACCATGCGTTCCAGCGCATGGCCCGCCATGGACACAAGTGGTGGGAATTTGACATTACCTACCTCACCATCCTGCTGATGGAGAAGGTCGGCCTGGCCTGGGATGTGGTTCACGACGTCCCGGCGCGACGTCGCGCGGCAGCCAAGACGTCGTCCTAAGACGCCGGCTCCGCTCGCTTTCCGTCCCAAGACCCCGGCACGACGTCGCAACCGTGCCGGGGTTTTCGCTTTCCCCCGATGACAAATCCTCGCCAGCTTAACGTGCGCTAAGCCAAAGCAGTAGAAAAAGGATCCGTTTGGTAGTTGCAAAAAGCTGAAGGAATGCTACATTCTGTGCTTAAGTCGTTGTAAACCATATATGTAGGTAGACTCTCAGCAAGCTAGTCAAGAGGTCGCTGCATCGCCCGTCTTGGGGTTGCCGACCGACGTGAGGGAATTGCGGTCGCAGATGGCTATTACCAAAGCGCGAAAACAGGAACTTATCGGGGATTTCCGTCGCGGTGACAATGACACCGGGTCGCCGGAAATCCAAATCGCGATCCTGACCACCAGGATCGGGGAGCTGACCGAGCACCTGCGGACGCACAAGAAGGACTTCGCCAGTCGGCGCGGTCTGTTGATGATGGTCAGCCGGCGTCGCCGTCTGCTCGATTACCTGAAAAAGGTCAATCCGCAGCGGTATCTCGACATCATCCGGCGACTTGAAATCCGCAAGTAGTCTCTCTCAGCGCCGGTACGCCCCGAGCCGCTGCTCCTGAACCCACATCGGCGTAGGAGCAGCCAGGGAAGATCGGCGCTCGGATCAGCGCAATTTCAGTCGGTGCAATCTGTCGCTTCGGCGAGCAACGTGGCAGCGCCCGTGCCGTTGACGCGACAGTGCCGACATGGCGCCCTTCCTCCGCTCTTGAAGACTAGCTGGCTGGGACGCGAAAAAAGGTAGGAACCAGCCTTGAAAGTACGTGTCGAGAAGCAGATCGGAGCCAGCACTTTTTCCATCGAAACAGGATATTTCGCCAAACAGGCCGCTGGCAGTTGCCTGGTCCAATATGGCGAAACCGTAGTGCTGAATGCGGTCGCCACCGGCTCCCCGCGTGCCGGCATCGACTTCTTCCCGCTCACCTGTGATTATCGTGAGCGATCGGCTGCGGCCGGTAAGTTCCCCGGCGGCTTCCTCAAGCGCGAGGGCCGCCCGACCATGAAGGAAACGCTGACCGCGCGGTTGATGGACCGCCCGATCCGACCGCTGTTTCCCGACTGGTTCCGCGACGAAGTGCAAATCCAGGCCTTCGTAATGGCCAGTGACCGGCAGAACGACGCCGATGTGCTCGCCATGAACGGGGCCTCGGCCGCTTTGGGCCTTTCGCCGTTGCCGTTTCTCGGACCGATCGCTTCGGTGCGCTTGGGCCAGATCGATGGCGAATTCGTTCCGTTCCCCACCCAGGACGACCTGGAAGAGAGCGACCTGGACCTGATCGTCTCCGGCAGCAAAGACGCGGTGCTGATGATCGAGGGTTTCGCTCGCGAAATCCCTGAAGATCGCATGTTCGAGGCGATCGAAGAAGCTCACCGAGTGATCAAGGAATTGTGCGACCTGCAACTCGAGCTGTTTGAGAAGGTCGGCGTGCAGAAAAAGGAGTACGAGATTCCGCCGGCGGACGGAACGTACGACGCTCTCTCCACCAAGTACTACGCAGAGCTCAAGGCCGCCAAGCAGACGGCCGGCAAACAGGCGCGGGCCGAAGCGGTAGCCGCCTTGAAGGAGCGGGTCACGAGCGAGATGATCCCCGATCCGGCGGCGGAAGGCGCCCTCGACGCCAACGTGCTTGGCAAGGCCTGGCACGACCTGGAGCAGAAAGTCGTTCGCGACCTGATTCTCAGCGGCACGCGGCCCGACGGTCGCGATGGAAAGACGCTGCGGTCGATCGAGTGTGAGGTCGACGTATTGCCCCGGGTTCACGGCTCGGCGGTGTTTCAGCGCGGCGAAACGCAAGCCTTGGTCACCATCACGTTGGGAACCAACCGGGACGAGCAACGAGTCGACGGCCTGATCGACGAATATTCGAAAAAGTTCATGCTCGACTACTACTTCCCGTCGTTTTCCGTCGGCGAAGTCAGGCCGATTCGCGGCCCGGGACGTCGGGAAATCGGCCACGGCGCCCTGGCGGAACGCAGCGTCAAGCCGGTGCTGCCGGATCCTGAAGACTTTCCGTACACGATCCGCGTGATTTCCGACATCCTGGAATCAAACGGCTCCAGCTCCATGGCCAGCGTTTGCGGGGCCACGCTCGGGCTGATGGCGGCCGGCGTGCCGATCAGCAACCCGGTAGCCGGCATCTCCGTGGGCCTGGTGAAAGAAGCGGACGACCAGTGGACCTTGCTCACCGATATCCTCGGGGATGAAGACCACTACGGCGATATGGATTTCAAGATCGCCGGCACCCAAAACGGCATTACGGGCATTCAGCTCGACCTGAAGATTAACGGCATCAGCCCGGAAATCATTTCCGCCACGCTGGCCCAATCGCGCGAGGCGCGAATTCAAATCCTCCGCTCCATGCTGACGGCCATTCCGTGTCCGCGCGGCGAGATTTCGGCCTGGGCGCCGCGACTGCTGCGGACCAAGATCAACCCGGAGAAGATCGGTCTGCTGATCGGCCCGGGCGGCAAAACGATCCGCGGCATCCAGGAGTCGACAGGCGCCGTGATCGAAGTCGAGGACGACGGCACGGTGACCGTGGCCAGCCACGACGCAGCGTCGGCTCAGGCAGCCATGCGCAAGGTTGAAGCGTTAACCGAAAGCGTCAAGGTCGGCAAGATTTACGAAGGCCGAGTCACGAGCATCAAGGATTTCGGCGCCTTCATCGAAATCCTGCCCGGCAAGGACGGCCTGTGCCACATCAGCGAACTGTCGGACGGCTACGTCAACAGCGTGGCAGACGTTTGCAAGGTCGGCGACGAAATGCTGGTCAAGGTGATCGCCATCGACGACCAGGACCGGGTCAAGCTAAGCCGCAAGGTCGCCATGCGAGAAATGGCGGAAAGCGAGGGCGCTGAGACCAGTACTGAGGCCGCCGAAAGCGGTTCGGAAGGCTAATCTCTACCGTTCCAAAGCCTCGGCTGCTCGACTGACGCCAAGCGACAATGGTCCCGCGCAGCGCCAGACGCACCATGAACTGAGAAATGCCCGAGGGCCGGAAATCCGCCGTCCCCCGGGCATTTTCGTTGCCGTCAGGAGCAACTCTGCGTTTACCGACACGCCGCCAAGTGGCGGCAGTTCTCTCGTCAGTCAGGGGAGATCTTGCGCCGCGGCGAACAAGCCTGGCCTCAGATTCTTCATCATTCAACGCTATGAGCGACGATCAGCCATCTGCCGACGAAGTCAATCAACGGCTCGTAGACCAGTACACGGAAATCGCCCGCCTGGCCGGCGGATTGGCGCACGAGATCAAAAACCCGCTGTCGACGATTCGCCTCAACATGGAGCTGCTGGCCGAAGACCTGCAGCAGGACGACTCGCCGCGTCAGCGTCGCGCTTTGGCCAAGGTTGAAGTCATGCAGCGCGAGTGCCAGCGGCTTCAGGATCTGTTGGATGAATTCTTGAACTTCACCAAGATCCGCCAACTGCGGCTGGAACCGGCCGATTTGAATGAAGAATTGCGGCAGCTACTCGAATTTTTTCGGCCCAAGGCTGATGAGGCGGGCATCGAGCTATTGCCTTACCTGCGATCCGACTTGCCCAGCGTGAAGCTGGATCGCGAAGCCTTCCGCGGCGTGCTTTTGAACTTGCTGCTCAATGCGCAGCAGGCAATGCCGGAAGGAGGCCAGTTGGTGATCGCCACCGACAGCACCGCGCGGAGCGTCGTATTGCATTTGATCGATCAAGGCTGCGGCATGGACGAAAAAACGCAAGCGCATATTTTCGACGCCTTCTTTTCAACAAAGCAAGGGGGGTCCGGCCTGGGCCTGCCGACCGCTAGAAAGATCGTCGAAGCGCACGGCGGACGCATCGCCGTGCAAAGCAAGCCGGGGCGGGGCACGCACTTCGTCGTCGAACTGCCCATTCCGCAACGGCTGCCGGGATACGAGTTGGAGATTCTGCCCGACTCAGATCTTCCGCACGACTCCGACCACGACGCCTAATACGGTCGCATTGGTCACGTAGATCGGCGCCATCGAAGAATTGGCCGGTTCCAGGCGAATCCGCTTGCCTTCCGGATACCAACGTTTCAGCGTCGCCTCGTTCTCGTCGGTCAAGGCCACCACGGTTTGGCCGCGCTGGGCCGTGTTCTGTTTGCGAATCACTACATAGTCGCCGTCGGCAATCTGATCTTCGATCATCGAGTCGCCTTTGACTTTCAATACGAACAGATCGTCCGCCTTGAACATTTCGCCAAAATCGATGCGCTCGTCCTGTGCGACGGCCTCATGCAACACGCCCGCGGCAATCTGCCCGGCCAACGGCAAGCCTCCGCTGCCATCCGGGTTTTCCGTTGCCAGCATGATGGCTCGTGACATGTTCGGCTCGCGCGTGATCAGCCCCTTCTTTTCCAGTGCTTTCAAATGGCACATCACGCCATTGGGCGAGCTGATCTCAAAGTGCGACCCGATCTCGCGCACCGTCGGCCCGTACCCGCGATGACGAATCTTCTCGCGGATGAATTCATAGACCGCTTTCTGCTTTTCTGTGAGTCGTTCCAAGTTGGCCATAGCCGGTCGTCCTTACTGATGGCTTGCGCACGGATGGGTCGCGCAGGAAGTCTGCTTACCCATCAAGTATAATATACGCGTGTACAGAGTCAATAGCGTTTGTACACTATTCGTATCTTGGCTGCTGGGACGTGTTTAGAACATCCGGCCGGGTGAGAAAGCTTCCCCTCGCGAGTCGCGAGCGCGCCGGGGGACGGCTGGCCCAGGCCGCGGTTGTTCCAGGGGAATTGATTCAGCGGAACCGACTCAAACGTCGAGCTTGACTCGCCGGCCTTGGCTGTGGCTGTTGCGAGCTTCGAGCACGATGGTCAAGGCGCGGTAGGAATCATCCAACCCGGCGGGATTGTGGACCAGGCTTGTCACGGCGCGGTGAAACTGGCTCAGCAACTGTTCGCCTACCGGCCGTTCGCTCTCCAGCGACTCTTGATGTCGCCCGGCTTCGTCAAACCAGACGAGCGTGGCCGGCAGATCGACAAAAGCAATCCCTCGCTCGCAAGCGACTTGCAGGGCCGCAGGCGGACGGAACGCCACGGCCTCCAGCCAACTGGCAGGCATGTAATGACCGCAACTGATCTGCGCGGTCGAGCCGGTCCCTGGCGGCCCTGATTCGGAGAAATCGAGGTTCATCCAGTGGTAATCGTCGTCCAAGCCGTCGGCGCCGCAATGCTTCAATCCCATGACCGACGTCGGCCGGCGACCGACGACGTAGCAGCACCAATCCACCAGCTCCAGCAATTCGCTGGTCGTCGACGTATGATTGGGCCGGGGCGCATTGCCAGGGGTTTCCTCGGCCGGGCGGCGCATGTGACAGAACAGCAGTCTTGGTTCGCCCAACCGAGTGGCAATTAGCTCCTTAAGACGCAGCGTGGCCGGCGACTGTCGCCGCGGAAACTCACTCATGAAAGCGATGCCCGCATCTTCGACGCGTTGCCGGACGCGGCGGGCTTCTTCCAGGTCGATCTCCAGACTTGTCGCGCAGTAGACGGCCTTGCCGGCGTCGCAGGCGGCTAAAATCGGCAAGTAACCGTACCATTGAGGCGCCAACATCAGCACCGCGTCAACGTCAGGCCGCCAGGCCAGTGATCGAAAGCCCTCGACCGGCTGAGCGCCGAAGTCACGCGCAGCGTGTTCAGCCCTCATGGCGATCTGGTCGCAGACGGCGGTCACCTCAAAGCGGTCTCCCAAGGCGCGGAGGGCCGGCCGATGGCGTTGCTCCCAATTCTGACCAAGGCCGACAAGGCCGACGCGAAGCTTCATGGACTAATGATCGAGCCGAGGCCCTGAGCGGCGTTGAGGTGACAAGTTACGCGGCAAACGGACGAATAACAGCCTTCCGGATGGCTGGCGTGCGGCTGCGCTCAGCGAATCGACTTTGCCGGCGGCTCGACTGACCGGCGGCTCGATTGACAGGCGGCCAACGCCGGCGGAAAACTTGCCTCCTGCGGTCTCCGCGACGGCGGCAGGATTATAGCGTTACGACGCAGTGCGTCTCAAGTTCTTCAGGTGGAAGTCCAAAGAAATTTTGCACTTGCGACCAAAACGGAAAACTTTGTCCAATTTGTGATTGCATCTACATCTTGCCCGGTTAGACTAACACTCTCTACGAAGGCGGCCAGCGGCCGCCGCGTATGGAACGCGTTAAGGAGGAACCGCGCACCGCCGCTCAAATCAATTTCGAAGCGACCTTGCACGTTGGGGCGTTTCCAACCTCCTTTTTCCCGCCCTCGATTTGTCCGCCTGCCCGTCGCAAACGGCGCGCAAGGTACGGAGATCGCTTGCACCCCTGGCCGACCATATACCTGCCTGGTCATCCAAGATTCTGCTGATAAGGAGATTCTGTCAGCCATGATGAGCTTAACTCTCTCGGCAATGTTGCACGTTTCGCTGCTTTCCACGGGTATGAACAGCTATGCCGAGGCTCATAAGGTCCATAGCGAAACGGGCCAGCCGATGGTGATTCTGGTGGGCGCCGAATGGTGCCCGGCCTGCGTGCAGATGAAGAACTCTGCGATTCCTCAAGTGGCTCGCCGCGGTTTACTGAAGAAAGTGGCCTTTGCGACCGTGAACACCGATCAACAGGGCTCGTTGGCTCGGAAGCTGATGAAGGGCGGTTCCATTCCGCAGTTGATCATGTATCGTAAAACGCGGTCCGGCTGGAGCCGGCGATTGCTCGTCGGAAAGCAAAGTCCCGAGCAAATCGAAGCTTTCATCAACCAGGGACTCGAAGCCCAACAGGCTGAATCCCAACTCGCCGAGCCGGCGGCCGCCTCGACGGTAAAGCAGGCCAGCCAGCGAGATGCAAACGATTCGAGTATCAACTAGCGAAATAGCCCGCCGGGCCGTTTGCTGGAAATCTGAACGCCGGTATGGATGGTCGCCATGCCGCTTGGCGTCTCGATCGTCATTCCTGCCTTGAACGAAGGCGCGCTTATCGCCCAGGCGGTCCAGCGCGCCTGGCGACTGGGACCTCGCGAGGTGATCGTCGCCGACGGCGGCAGTTCCGACGGCACGGCGGATTCCGCCCGCAGCGCCGGCGCCCAGGTCTGCTCCAGTCCGCCGGGCAGGGCCCGGCAGCAGAGCGCCGGCGCTCAGCATGCCTCGGGCGAATTTCTGCTCTTCCTGCATGCCGATGCCTGGCTGGCCGAGGACGGCCTTCGCCAAATCGAGCGCGCCGCGGCCGAAAACCAGGCACACTGCGGAGCGTTCCGACAGCAAATTGAAGCGGACGGCCTGCTCTACCGCTGGCTGGAGCGCGGCAACGCCTGGCGCGTCCGGCTGCGGGGCCTGCCCTACGGAGATCAGGGCATTTTCGTCCGGCGCTCCTTATTCGAGGAAGTCGGCGGCTTCCCCGACGTGCGTCTCCTGGAAGACGTGCTGCTGATGAAGGCGCTGCGACGCCGCGTCTGGCCCGCGCTGCTGCCCGGCCCGTTGCATGTCAACGCTCGCCGCTGGCAGCGCCACGGCGTGATCCGGCAAACCATCCGCAACTGGATGCTGCTCTCCGCCGCCCGCGCCGGCGTCCCCCCTGAGCGCCTGGCCCGGTTTTACGCTCTCCACTTTCCGCTCGATAAGCTGCGGTCGCCGGACGAAGGCGGAAGTTGAACGCCGCCTGACATCACCGCGAACCGGCTCCAGAGAACTCGCGTCGGGCCGCGCGCCGGAATCATCAACCGCAGGCGCTACGGCGGCTCAGGTCGCTCGCCCAGGGGAATACTCGGCCAGTTCGTAGCGGCGAATCTTACGATCGAGCGTCGACCGCTCGATGCCAAGCAACTGGGCCGTCTGACTTTTGTTCCAACTGGTAGCCTTGAGCGTGGCCAGGATGTGCCGTCTCTCCATTTCAGCCAAAGACTCCGGCTTAAACTCGGCGGCCTGCGGCGGCGACTCTCCCGTGTCGCCGGTCGTCGGCAACTTGGAGAGCATCAGATCTTCCTGATCAATGTATTCGCCCGTCGCCAGGACGATGGCGCGCTCGACGACATTCTTCAGCTCGCGGACGTTGCCCGGCCAGCGATAGCGAACCATTTGCTCCATCGCACGCGGCGTGAAGCCTCGCAGTCTGCGGCCGGTTTCCAGGTTGTACTTATGGAAGAAATACTGCGCGAGTTCAGGAATATCCTCGGGCCGCTTGCGCAGGGCGGGAACGAAGATCTCCAGCACGTGCAAACGAAAATAGAGGTCGCGGCGAAAACGACCCTCGGCGACGTCTTTTTCCAGATCTCGATTCGTGGCGGCGATCACGCGGACGTCGACCTTCACCGGCTCGCTGCCGCCGACGCGCTCGAACGGGTGGCCTTCCAACACCCGCAGGAACTTGGCCTGGATGGTAGGGCTCATCTCGCCAATCTCATCGAGCATCAAGGTGCCCTGGTGGGAAGCCTCGAACTTGCCGATCTTTCGGTTCACCGCGCCGGTGAAGGCCCCGCGTTCATGGCCGAACAGTTCGCTTTCCAGCAGGCTTTCAGACAACGCGGCGCAGTTCAGGCAGACAAAGGCGCCCTTGCGGCGAGGACTGGAATAATGCACTGCGCGGGCGACCAGTTCCTTGCCCACGCCGCTTTCGCCGCGGACCAGCACCGTGGCGCTGGTCGGAGCGGCGCGTGCGATTTCTTCCGTGACTCGCTCCATCGCGCGGCTCTTGCCGATAATCTCGCTCTGGACTCCCAACCGTTCCCGCAACTGCATGTTCTCGTCGCGGATTTGATTCAGGTTTTCGGCCAGTTCCTGGCGGCGCGTCAGGTTCTGCAAGGCCACGGCCAGGGTGTCCGCCCCGGCCAGCGTGAATTCCAGGTCGTCCGGATCGGGAACGTGCTCCCCGGCCGTCGAATAGAGATGCACCAGTCCCAAGACCTTCTTGCCGCGCCGCACCGGCGCACAGATCACGCTGGTGGCGTGAATTTCTCCCTTGCTGTCGCGACTGCCCAGGTTGCTGTCTCCCATGACGTTGCGGGCCATCACGGCTTCGCCTTCGCGCAGTACGGTGGCGGCCAGGAACGGGGAGACGCGGTGGTACGGCAGCTCCGTCTCGGTTTGCGAGGCGACCAGTTCCAGATCGTTGGCGTTGGCGTCGCCGACGAGTCCGTGACGCCGCAAGAGCACGCCGCCGGCGTCCATGTCGGTTCCCTCGAGCAGACCGGCCAAGGTGAGCTTGGCCATTGAAACCGCGTCCGGCGACTTGGCCAGTTCAAACGCCAGGCGGCATAGTTTTGCCGCCGAGCGCCCCATTTTCGACGCCCCGCCTTGTTCTTCCTCGCTGCGGTCCAAAAACCGCGTCCGGCCGCGGCGGTGCGTGATTGTCGACGGCTCCGCCAGATCAAGCACGCTGGAATCGTGGGAATCCGCCAGCGAGGCGGAACGATACTCGGTGGGCAGTTCCCCCGACGGCGCCGCGACGCTCGAGTCAGGGAAGGCCTTGGACAGGTCGTGGACAAAGGCCATTTGCGAACTGCCGATGCGAATTACGTCGCCGGGAGAAAGAACCTTGTCTCCCTGAATCAGATCGCTGCCTACGGCGGTGCCATTGCGGCTGTCCAAGTCGCGCAGCACCCATTGCCCTTCGCTCATGAACATTTCGGCATGACACCGGCTGCACCGCTCGTCTTTGATCACGATCTGATTGGTGGGCGCGCGGCCGATCGTCACCGCCTGACCAGGGATCAGCCGGAAGACGTCCGTCCACTTGGAGCCTTCGCGAATGACGAGATATGCTAACATCCAGGATCTACCTTAGCCCCGCGAAGGGCGAACCCGCAAGTGGCTTCCGGCGATTCAGCCCGCCGCAACCCAAGCCGGACTACGGGCGGCAAGACGGCAAAATCTGCACGCGCCGGTCCGGTTTTCTTGCATACGGCAAAGGCATTGATTAGTCTAAAGTTGACGTCGAGCCGGCCTTGCTGCGCATACGATCCCGGGGTGTTTGTCGCCAAGGGCGCCTAGGAACTCAAGTCAGCGAGTTTCCTTTGCGCCTCGCAGCAGGGCTGAAACGACCTACTCATCTATTAGTTATCTTAACCGGCGGCAGAGAACTCAGGCTAGCGAGACATCTCGTGAAATTCAGGATGCTCCCTGCGAGCAATCGTCCGGGCCGATTGCTTGCGTCGATGGCGTGTCTGTCGTGGTGCGTTGCGGGACTCTTAAGTAGTGAAGCGCGCGCACAGTTCTTTCAACAATCGGTCGGCGGCATTTCCATTGACGCTCAAGGGGCGTTGCAAAACGCTGAACCCGACGCGCTCGAGGAATTGGCTCAAATTCGCCAACAGGCGATGGCCCCCGTGCCTGGAGATTTGAAGCAGCCGACCGAGTTGCGGAAGGTTTCGTTGCGTCGCTTGCAGGCCGCCCTGGGCGATGCGTTGAGCGCCGGCCGGCCGCTTCCCGACGAGGTTCGATTTCTGGCCGGGCTGCAACAGATCCGCTACGTGTTCGTCTATCCGGAAAGTAACGACATCGTACTGGCCGGCTACGGCGAAGGCTGGAAAGTGGACAAGCAAGGGTTCGTCGTCGGCGCAACGACCGGCCGGCCCGTACTGCTGCTCGACGATTTGCTGGTCGCTCTGCGGAGCGCGCAACAAGCCCGGCGCGGCGGGATTTCATGCTCCATCGATCCGACGGCGGAAGGTCTGCGCCGTCTGCAAGCATTGGCGCTCGCGCCGCCGGCGAACGACGCCGGGCCGCGAGCTTTGCTCAGTTCCTTCGAACAGACGCTCGGCCCCCAAATGGTTCGCGTTGACGGCGTGTCGGCCGATAGTCATTTCGCCCGCGTGCTCGTCGCGGCCGACTACCGGATGAAGCGGCTGGCGATGCACTTCGAGCGGGCGCCCGTGCCCGGTTTGCCAAGCTATCTGACGATGCTCAAGGGCAAGGCTTCCGGCAAGCAGCCGCAGAATATGCTGCCACGCTGGTGGCTGGCGACGAATTACGAACCGTTGCTGACCGATGGCCAGGGCACGGCCTGGCAGCTCCGCGGACAAGGCGTGAAGGCCATGGCCGAAGATGATTTCCTGGCAGCCGACGGCACGCGGAAACGCTCGGGCAAAACGCACCCGGCGGCGCAGCGATGGGCCGATAACATGACGGCGCGCTACGGAGAGTTGGCGTCCAGGAGCCCGATCTTCGGCCAGTTGCGCAACTGCATGGACCTGGCCGTGATCGCCGCCCTGTTGTTCCAAGAGGATCTGCCGGGCGCTTCAGGCTGCGGTCTGGGACTGCTGCTCGACGAGATCGATCTGCAGGCGGAAAGGTTTCCGGCGCCGCGACAGGTTTCCAGCCAGGCCAGCCTGCTGGAAACCCGCAATAATTACCTGATCAGCGTTTCGGGCGGCGTGTCCATTGATAGCTGGGAAGTCGCGGCAAAACGAGAAACCAGCGACGAGTTGGCTCCGCTCCGCAGCCAGGCGGCGCCAGGAGCGGCCGCGCGCTGGTGGTGGAACTGAACGGAATACAGCGATTGCACCTGTCGATTGGCGGCGTACGCGGCGCGGGCGCAAGTTGCGAATTAAGCTAAGTAAGCGGCGAGACCGTCTTTGACAAACTGAGTTGGTAAGCGTCATTTCACAACGGGAATAGAACCGAAGTATCGTGCCCGGTGCAGCGTACGGGCGGTGAATTTCGTCAGGAGAGTCTTCATGACAACGCATTGCTCGAGTCAATTTTTTGGCTGGTCGCGCCGGGCAATGTGCCTGACGGCACTGGCGGCGACGATTGCGATCCCTTCCGCCGTTTGGGCTTTCGGCGGCTTCCGGCAATCCGTGGGCGGAATCCACATCGATCCGCGCGGCGCGGTCTCGAATGCCGAGCGAGATCAACTTGGCCGGCTCCGCGAGATGCGGATCAAGGAGTTCCTCCCGGTTCCGGGCGAATTGAATCAACCGGCCCGGCTGCGCAAGATTTCGCTCCGCTCGCTCAACGAAGCGATCGGCGAATGCCTGCGAACGGAAAAGCCTCTGCCCGATGAGATCAAGTACCTGGCGGGCTTGCAGCGAGTGGAATACGTCTTCGTCTATCCGGAAGAGAACGATATCGTCCTGGCCGGTTACGGCGAAGGGTGGCAAGTCGACGTGCGCGGCAACATGGTCGGCGTGACGACGGGCCGCCCCGTGCTGCTGCTGGACGACCTGCTGGTGGCGCTGCGCACGGCGGAGCACGCCGCGCGCGGCGGCATCACCTGCTCGATCGATCCGACAAAGGAAGGCCTGGCCCGGCTTCAGGACGGGACCGTCAACCTGGCGGCGTTGGGCTCCAACCCGAAGCAGGTGGCCGCGGAAATCGAACGGCAACTGGGCCCCCAGACGGTGACGATCACCGGCGTTCCCGGCGACAGCCACTTCGCCCGCGTCCTGCTGGCGGCCGATTTCCGCATGAAGCGGCTGGGGATGGGCTTCGAGCCTTCGCCTGTCCGAGGGTTGCCGAGCTACCTGCAGTTGCTCAAGCGAAACAGCAAGACGACCGCGCAGAACATGCTGCCGCGCTGGTGGCTCACGACCGACTACGACCCGCTGCTGACCGACGGCGAAGGCCTGGCCTGGCAGTTGCGCGGCCGCGGCGTGAAGGCGATGACCGAAGATGACTTTGTGACCGCCCAGGGCGACCGGCAGCGGACGGGCAAGGCCAGCCCGCAGGCCCAAAAGTGGGCCGACGCCATGACCGAGCGTTACGATGCGCTCTCGGTGAAAGAACCGATCTTTGGCGAGCTGCGAAACTGCATGGACCTGGCCGTCGTCGGGGCGCTGATCGTCAAAGAGCGGCTGGCCGCGCGGGCCGGGTTGAGCCTGGGCGCCTTACTCGATTTCAATCAGCTTCCGACCGACGAGTACATGACGCCCAAGCAGATCGCCACGCAGGCCAACTTCGTCGAAACGCGGACCAACTACATCATCAGCGCCTCGGGCGGAGTGGCCATCGATTCGTGGGCCGCCGCCGCCAGAAACGAAACCAGCGAAACGCTCGCGCCGCTGCGCGGTCAGGTCGCCGAAGCTCGCCAGAAAAACTGGTGGTGGAATTGAGTTCGTGACGCTGACGGCAAGCAAGGACTTACGACGACCGAAGCCGGTCCGGTCGCGCCATTTGGCGCGAATTCTCCGGCTGAGGGGAAAGAGTCTGCAAGCTAGACTAACATCGAGACGTGCAACACGCGTCGAACAGTGAACGCAGGGGGATCGCTCTCGTCGCTTGCGGACTGCGGGCAAGCGCCACGACGACGGCATTGGCAATGATCAGGGTAAATGTTTCGCGGGAGATTTTTTCATGGCAAACCTTCGCTTAAGACAAACCCGCTGCTGCTCGTGGCGCGCCTTGTGTCTGATGGTTCTGGCCGTGACAGTCGGCGTTCCCTCAGCGGTGTGGGCTTTCGGCGGCTTTCGTGCGTCAGTGGGCGGTATTTTCATCGATCCGCAAGGAGCGGTACTGAACGCCACGCGAGATCAGCTTGGCCGACTACGCGAAACGCGTTTGCAGGAACTCGCCCCGGTTCCGGGCGAAATTGATCAACCCGCCCGGCTGCGGAAAATCTCGCTCCGCATGCTCGACGAGGCGATCACGGAGTGCCTGCGCGACGAGAAGCCGCTGCCCGATGAGATCAAGTGCCTGGCCGGCCTGCAGCGCATTGAATATGTGTTCGTTTACCCTGAAGAAAATGACATCGTGCTGGCCGGCTATGGCGAGGGCTGGCAGGTGGACCCGCGCGGGAACCTCGTCGGCGTTACCACGGGCCGCCCGGTGTTGCAGCTCGACGATCTACTCGTCGCCCTGCGGACCGCAGAACAAGCCGCGCGCGGCGGCATCACCTGCTCGATCGATCCGACCAAGCAAGGTCTGGCCCGCCTGCAGGCCGCTTCGCTCAACCTGGCAGCGCTCGGCTCCGATCCGAAACGGGTGGCGGAGCAGATTGAGCGCGAGTTGGGCCCCCAGACGGTCACCATTACCGGCGTACCCGGCTACACCCACTTCGCCCGCGTGCTCTTGGCGGCGGACTACCGCATGAAGCGGCTAGGCATGGGCTTTGACCCTTCGCCTGTCCGAGGCTTGTCGAGCTACCTGCAAATGCTCAAGCGAAGCGCCGACGCCGGCCAGCAGAACATGCTGCCGCGGTGGTGGTTGACGACCGACTACGATCCGCTTTTGACCGACGGCGAAGGCCTGGCCTGGCAACTGCGAGGCCGCGGCGTAAAAGCCATGACCGAAGACGATTTTGTCACGGCCCAAGGGGACCGTCAGCGCACCGGCAAGGCCAACCCGCAAGCCCAGAAGTGGGCCGACGCCATGACGGACCGTTACGAGGAGCTCTCCATCAAGGAGCCCATTTTCGGCGAATTGCGCAACTGTATGGATCTGGCGGTCGTGGGGGCGCTGATCGTCAAGGAGCGGCTGGCGGCCAAGGCGGGCTTGAGCCTGGGCGTGCTGCTGGACGATAAGCAGGTTCCGGTCGACGAATATATGACGCCCAAGATGATTCCCACCCAGGCAAATTTCGTTGAGACGCGCAGCAATTACATCATCAGCGCCTCAGGCGGCGTAGCCATCGACTCGTGGGGAGCTGCGGCCAAATCCGAGACGAGCGACAAGTTGGCGCCCGTTCGTCAGCAAGTCGCGGAAGCTCGTAAGAAGAGCTGGTGGTGGAATTAAGCGTCATCAGGACCGAACGGCTTTGATGGATTTCGCCGTGTCGCGGCGCGACGCGGCGAAGTCCGCTCGGCGCCGCAAAAAGTCCATCTTTGCCCAAGATTTCATTAACTTCTTTAAGCTGGGCGTTCTTTGAATTAAGATTGGCTGAGGCGGCATAAGGCGCCCGAAGCATTCTGCTGGGAAGTCGCTTTCGTTGGTTGGTCCGTCCAGGGACGCGTCCCTGGACGTTTGCGATTCCTACTACAGCAGGAGAGTTTCCATGGCTCCGCTTCGCCCGGGACGAAGTCGCCGTTGGTCGCTGCGGGCCGTTGGCCTGGCGGCACTGGGTCTTTCGATCATCATTCCTTCCGCCGCTTTGGCATTCCGCGGCTTTCGTGCGTCGGTGGGCGGAATCCATATCGATGCGACCGGCGCGGTTTCTAACGCGCGGCAAGATCAACTCGGCCGGCTGCGCGCGGAGCGGCTCAAGCACTTCGCCCCGGTCCCGGGCAAACTCAACCCACCGGCTGAGCTGCGCAAAGTCTCGCTCCGCAAACTCGACGAGGCGATCCGCGAGTGCGTCCGTAAAGACGAGCCGCTGCCGGATGACATCAAGTATCTCGCCGGGTTGCAGCGGATCGAATACATCTTCGTGTACCCCGAACAGAATGACATTGTCCTGGCCGGTTACGGCGAAGGTTGGCAGGTCGACCAGCGAGGCAACATCGTCGGCGTAAACACGGGCCGGGCGGTGATGCTGCTTGACGATTTACTGGTCGCCTTGCGGACGGCGGAGCGCGCCGCACGGGGCGGCATTACCTGCTCGATCGATCCGACCAAAGAAGGCCTGGCGCGGCTGCAGTCCGCAACCGGCAGTCTGGCGCTGTTGGGCTCCAATCCCAAACTTGTGGCCAGGCGGATCGAGCAGGAGCTGGGACCACAGACCGTGACCATCGGCGGCGTTCCTACGTTCAGCCATTTCGCCCGCGTGCTATTGGCGGCCGATTTCCGCATGAAGCGGCTCGGCATGGGTTTTGAGCCGTCGCCCGTCCGCGGCTTGCCCAGCTATCTGAACCTGCTCAAAGGCCATGCCAAAGCCGCCATGCAGAACCTGCTGCCGCGCTGGTGGCTGACGACGGATTACGAGCCGCTGCTGACCGACGGCGAAGGCCTGGCCTGGCAACTGCGCGGTCCCGGCGTGAAGGCCATGACCGAAGACGACTTTGTCGATGCGCAAGGCAACCGGCGACAAACCGGCAAGGCAAACCCGCAAGCTCAGCGGTGGGCCGACGCCATGACCGCCTAGTACGACGAGCTCTCCATCAAGGAACCGATCTTCGGCGAGCTGCGCAACTGCATGGATCTGGCCGTCGTGTCGGCACTGATCGTCAAGGAGCGGCTGGCCGCCAAGGCAGGATTGAA
>DASZUP010000059.1:0-4669 GCA_035547635.1 Pirellulales bacterium | reverse complement strand
TTCGGTGATGCGGAGGAATTGGAGGAGACGCTCGGGTTCCCCGTCGTCGGGATTCTGTCCGCTGACGACCAATCGATGACGCACTCGCTGGAGGCAGCGTCGCACGCCGAAACGCGGCGCGCAGCGAGTTGAATGGGCGTCTGCTGCCGAGGCAGAGAGTTTATCTCGCGGCGGCGCCGAGTTTTTGAAAGGATCGAAGTGCAGCCCGCGGCCCGGGCAAGCCGAATGAAGCATGGTGTGGAAGCGCCGCGTTGACCGCGTGCGGACGCATCCGGCGGACGAGTTCGAGACGGAGTAGGAAGAACAGGGTAGCTGCAACATGTACGAAGCTTTTTTCCAGCTCAAACATCGTCCCTTTACCGCCGCCGCACGGATTGACCGTTACTTTCCCGCACAGGCGATTGAAGCGGCGCGTCAGGCGCTCGCTCGTTGTATCGAGCGAGCCGAAGGGGCGGGCATGTTGGTGGGGCCTTCAGGAACGGGTAAGACCTTGGTCTGCCATCTGCTGGCCGAACAGTTCCGGCAACACTTTGCCGTGGCGTTGCTCTCCAACGGGCGACTCACGACGCGGAGAGAGCTCCTACAGGCCATCTTATTCGAACTTGGCTTGCCTTACCGGCGGATGGAAGAGGGCGAGCTGCGGCTGTCGCTGATCGATTACCTGTCGTCCGATCAACCCGGCAACCAGGGCCTGCTGTTGTTGCTGGACGAAGCGCATACGTTTCCGATCCGCTTGCTGGAAGAAGTACGTCTGATCACCAACCTGGTGCGCCACGGCCAGCCGAGAGTGCGGCTTGTGCTGTCCGGCAGCCCTGTGCTGGAGGAAAGATTTGCCAGTCCGCGGCTGGAGGCGTTCGCCCAGCGGATTGCGTCGCGGTCCTACCTGGAGCCCTTCGATCACGCCCAGACGCGGCAGTATGTGATTTCGCAGATTGCAGCAGTCGGCGGCGACGCCGAGCGAATCTTTACGAGCGACGCCCTGGACGCGATCTATCGTGCGACCGACGGCATTCCGCGTTTGATCAACCAGGTCTGCGATCACGCCTTGATCCTGGCTCTGGCCGGCGGGCGCCGCCAACTCTCGGCCGCCGGCATCGAAGAGGCCTGGGCTGATCTGCAGCAACTGCCGACGCCTTGGAACGGCGCCAGCCGCGGCGAAAACCGCGAGCCGCAGCGCGACGGCATTATCGAATTTGGCGGTCTGGACGCGGAGGACGAGGAGTCGGAAGCAGAAGCGGCCGCCGGTTCGCATCTCGACGAGCCCGGCCGACCGACGGTGTTGTTGCACCGTATTCAAGATCACATTGCTTCGCTCGAAGAAGATTTCCGACCGGCAGGCGCCATCCGCCCCGAGCGCGACGCGGCACGGACGGCGGCACGCGCGGTCGAGGCTTCCGCCCATCAACGGACGGCTGCCGCCGATCCCTTCGCGGAAGAATTCGAAGAAGAAGAGGTGCTTGTCGATCGCTATGCCTGCTTTGACCTGGGCATTCTCGAGCGTCGGGCGTGGGTAAGCTGTGAGGAAGGCAGCACGCTCGGCGCTTTGCTCGAGCCGTGCCTGCAGTCGTTTACGCCCGAGTTGTCGCTGGTGATGGGGACGGACGCGGGCGACATTTTGCACCAAGATGACTCGGAATTCGACGCCGTCGCCGATGCCGAGACGTTTGAAGCGCATTCCATCAACGCCGCCTCGAACGCCGCCACGGTCTTCTCGACGGTCGCCTCCTATTCGAGCGATGAGGCGCTGACGCGAGAGGTGTTCGAACGTGCGTCGGAGCTGGAAGCGCTTGCGTTGCAGCGGGACGGGCGCCGCGAGGAAGGGTTGGAGCAAGCTGACTGCCGCGCGCCGGCGACGAGGGCCGAAACGGTCGAGGCGGCGTTTGCGACGCAGGATCCCGACTTGATGATCGTCGAAGAGGATCCCCCGGCGGAACGCGTGATCGCGGCGCCTCACGTTGCGCAAGCGCGAAAGCTGGAGTACCGGCAGTTGTTTTCGACGTTGCGGCAGGGCTGAGTCGGGGCTGCACGGGACTGGGCCGTCGAAAAAAGACCAGCGAGCGCGGCGCCGGGCGCCGCCGCGATCTGCGTCACCGTCGAGACGAATTCGCTGGAATGGGCGTAGCCGTTTTAGCGCACTGTCGTGCGTCCGGTCTGAACAGAAAGGGTTAGGGCGATGGCGAGAGATCCGGCAGAAACGCCCTCGCCCCAGCCCCTTCCGCCGGCTGGCGGCGCCGACGCTCGCATGAGCCGCTTGCACGAGGCTCTGAAGCAGCTCAAGGCAAAAGGGGCGACGTCTGGTGCAGCCGCAATGGGCGAACCAGGCGAACCCGCTTTTCAAGTCGAGGAGCCGGACCTGGCGGCCGCCCCCGGCAGCGACGCTCCTGCGGCGTCATCGGACGCACCCGTTGCATCAATGGTAGCGCCTTGCGAGTCGGTCGATGCTCCCGTCGCCCTACAGGAGGCGCCTCTCCTGACTGACGATGCGCTTGCCGCCTTGTTCGAGTCGCCGCCTCAATCATCGATGTCGGCGCCCGTCGTTTCCGAGGCAACGTGGCCTGAGCCATTCGAGCTTCCGCAGCTTGAACCCTCGGTCCAAGCCTTGGCGGCGCCTCGTCTGGATGAGCTCATAGCCGATTATTCTCTGGCGGAGACGCCGGCGCCCGAGAGTGATTTCTCGGCGGAAGCGGACGAGGCGACCTCGCCCGAGTCTGAAGGTTCAACGCCCTCGACCCCGCTGGCCGACGCTCGAGAAACATGGGGCGAAACGGAGTCTGAAGAGCCGGAAGGCTTGCAATCGCAAGTAGTCCCCGCCGAGACCGTGGCAATCGCGGCGCCCGACAATCTGCGGAAGCGCGCCGCCGCATTGCAAGAGGCGGAGGCGCTTGCCGCACAGCTCTTCTCGGCTCGCCCGGTGGCAACGCTCGCATCGCACTCCAGTCAAGCCGTCGAGTCTCCGGCAGCTGAAAAGATCGCGGCGCCCGAGGAACTCTTCGCCGCTTGCGACTCACTGGCCGGCGCCGCGCTGCGGCCGCCGAGCCTGGAAGATTGCCTGACGGCGAAAGCGTGCCAACAGCTCGATCGGTTGGTCGGTGCGATCCTCTCGCCGCTGCCTGCCGGCGCGCCGGCGGCCGTGGCCATTGCCGCGGTCGATGCCTGGCGCGACGCGGCGGGAATCGCCAAACGCCTGGCGTGGCGGTTGGCGGAGCAGAAGCAGGGAGACGTGCTGCTGATCTCTCGCGACCAGGTCGCGAGTAGATCAGAGCGTTTGGCGCCGAGTTGGGGCCTGGCCGACGTCGTGACGGGTCGGGCTGAATGGTCGGAGGCGATTGCGCCGAGCGAGGTCGCCGGGCTCTACTTATTAGGTCCAGGCTCTCCGTTGCCGCCGGAAGACGTCCCGTCCCGCGATCAATGGCGCTCTGCGATGAAGCAGCTCAAACAGCGCTTCCGCTATATCGCGACTGATCTGCGAGCAAACCTTGGCGAAGACACCGCCTGGGCCGCCGCATTCGACGGCGTCTATCTGGCCGTCGAACTGCATTGCACGCCGCGCGAAACCGCGGCCCAAGCGACGGCCGCCCTGAAGCATGGCGGCGCCGCAGTCCGGGGCTGTATTGCCCTGGATTGAAGGGCGTTGCGCGAGCCTACCGCGGCAGCTCTTTGATGTAGATGTTCTTGAAATAGAGCGTGTTGCCGTGGTTCTGCAACTCGATCTGGCCCGTCGGGTAGATCGGCTTGTCGCGTTCCCAGAAGTTCTCCAGCACCACGTTGTCGACGACCAGCACGTCGTTGAGATGCACGGTCACCTTTTCGCCGACCATCTTGATCTTGAACGTGTTCCACTCGCCGACCGGTTTGTCGGCGTTGGTCATGGGCTTCGACGGATGCTTCTTGTTGTTGTACAGGCCGCCCGAACCGACGCCTTTCGCAGCGGGAGTTTCCGGATCCCAGATTTGCACCTGGGGCGTTCCGCGCAGATAGATGCCGCTATCTCCCAGGGGCTTGATCTTCCAATCGACGTAAAGCTCGAAATCCCCATAGTCCTTGGCGGTCGCCAGGCTGCGCCCCTTGCCGTCGAACACGATAACCCCGTCGACGACCTTCCAGTGGGCGTTCATCTCTTCGTCGGCTTCCTTCTGCGCGGCGGCCAATTCCTCGGAACTGGCCTCGGCGCGCTTGGCGGGATTATCCAGCGGTCCCTTTAGCAGTCCCTTCCAGCCCGTGAGATCCTTGCCGTTGAACAGGGCCGTGAAGCCCTCGGGCGGCGTATTGTCGGCGGCGTGCACGGCAAGGCTCATCGCGAATACCGCCACGAACGAACCTGCGAACCGAGCCAGCGAAGCGAACTTCATCGTTGAAACCTCGTCGAGCATAACAAGAAGGAGTGAATGTCAGGCAGGATGGCCATGGTAAGCTGCGAAAGATCGGGAGGCAAGCGCGAGGCAAGCTCGGAGCGTCACAGGCAGCTTCGGTCGCGGCTGCGGGGATCGTCGATGAGTTCGCCGCTGTGCAGCTTGCCTTGCATGGCCCGTTCTCGCCAGGGAGCGGATGCGTCCCACAATTCGAGCGAGGGGTCGACTTCGCTGATCAATACGCCCGGTACGTGGACTTCCAGGCGGCCTGCGACCCGCCCGTCGGGCCGCACGAAAAAGTTGGCCCACATGGAATGCTT
>DASZUP010000058.1:0-4283 GCA_035547635.1 Pirellulales bacterium | reverse complement strand
TGGCGATAAACCAACACAGGCTTGTCAACGCGGGACTTGAAGCGCCGCATCGCGATCCCGTGGCTCGATTGCGGCCGTACCAATCACTCGGGAACCAGGTCCACAATCACCAGTTGCGGCCGGCAGAGAAACCGCAGCCGGGGCGCGAAACCGCGCTCCATGCCGATCCCGCGCGAGACGATCAGCGTGCGGCCGCCGGAAAGCTGCGTCGTGCCGGCGGCCCAACTCCGCGGAACAAGCGACAGGGTCATGAGCGGACCGAGCCAAGGCGCCTGCACCTGCCCGCCATGCGTATGTCCGGCCACCAGCAGATCGGCCTCGACCGGACCGAGAGCGTAGTTGGGATAATGCCCAACGGCGATTTGAAACTTTTCGTTTGCGGCCACACGGGTCTTTGTCGCTTTCGAGTCTTCGATCGACAGTGCGGTGACGACCAGCTCGCCGAGATCGTAGGTCTTCGTTTCTTCGGTAAACTGAATCTGCGTGCCGACGAAAATCTTCGGCCAGTCGGGCAGGTCGGCGTTGCCCCCTACGGCATACGAGCCCAGAGGCGCATCGAAGCCCAGATCGTTGAAAATCGCACGCAACTTTTTACGCAGTGCCTCACGGCGCCGGTGGTTATACTCCTGCAAGTAGTCGCCGGCCAGCAGAATCAGATCGGGTTCTTCGGCCATCACTCGGGCGAGCACGCTGCGCTCGTAGGCGCCGATCTGGTCTGTTTGAAGATCGGCGATGATCGCCACTCGCACCGGCCGCGTGAGCTTCCGGCTGGCCAATTCCTGGTAGGCTACCTGCAGCCAGCGCGGCTCGATCCAGAACGCGTCGACCGCCACGCATTCCAGCGCCATGCAGACCAAGGCGAGTGAAATTGCAGCGCGCCGCGCCGTCCGGCGTAATTCCCAGGCGCAGCACAAGGCGGTGAGCGGAAAAAAGCCAAACAGCCCGTAACACGCCAGCCGCATAACGCCAAAGTGGTTCTCTCCCAACCCGACGGCAAACAATAGCACTAGCGCCAGCACAATAGCGCAGGCCCACAGCGCATCGTGCCAGGAGAAATCGGGCGATTTAGCTATACGATGCAGCGTCCAGCACGCCGTCAGCGTGACGACGCTCAGTGCGGCAAGGAAAATTGGCGTAGCCATAAACAATCTAAAACCCGATCCGCTCCGGCGGCCGGCTTGCACCGACCAAGGCCTTGCGGCGGCTATCGGCAGGCTTATGGGCGTCAGCCAGATCGGCGTTAGACGCAGAGCGGCGCACGCCTGCAACCGTGACGCTTCCGCGCTCTCCTCTCAGCCGCGTTCCGCCGCGAGCGAGGGCGACCTGCCGCGCGGTCATCCTACCCTTGCAGTTCGCGAAGGGCATCCAACACCTGGTCGTCGTGGCCGTCGACGGAGACGCGCTTCCAGACTTTGCGAACCACTCCTTCAGCGTCAATCAGGAACGTGGACCGCTGGATGCCGAACGACTTCTTGCCGTACATGTTCTTCTCTCGCCAGGCGCCATACTTCTCGGCCACGGCATGCTCGACGTCGGCCAGCAGCGGGAAATTGAGCTGGTACTTGTCGCGGAACTTGACATGGCTGGCCACGTCATCGGCGCTGACGCCGTAGACCTTGGCGCCGAGCCTGGCCAGTTCCTTCTGCCGATCGCGGAACGCGCAGGCCTCTCGCGTGCAACCGGGCGTGTCATCGCGGGGATAAAAATACAACACGACCGGGTTTCCGCGCAGTTCCTTCAGTTTGACCTTCGAGCCGTCGTCCGCCGGCAGCGTAAACTCAGGCGCCTTCTTCCCCTCTTCGACCCAATCACTCACAAAAGTCTCCTCGTGCGGTTCGAACCTGGGCCGCGTGCATTGCGGCCTTTCTCGCCATTATAGCAATTCGCCTGCCCGGCGGCGACGCGCGGCATTGAGCCGATGACAAAGGCGGCGCCATTCAACGTGCTGGGCGTGGCTGCTAGAACTGGGACAAATCGGCGCCCAACAGGCCCACTTTATGACCGTTCTGTTGCAGAATCCTGGTCGCCTTCCCGTTGATGACGAGCAACACAATCAGTCCCAGGCAGGGAACCAGGGCCAACAGCCCAAGCAGGATCCCGACGCCGGTGTTGTAAACCTTAATTGCCAACAGGAAGACGAACACGGTGCTGACAACTCCCAGCACCGCCAAGGCCAGGCCGAGCAGGATCTGCACGTCTTCCGGGATAAAGAAATTTCCGACGATCGTCAGCAAATAGATCAGAATGCAGACGAGAATACCCTTCTGATATGTTGCAATATTCTTGAGATCCTCGCGTCGCCCGCTCTTCACGCCTACAGCAAAATCCGACGCTGGAGATTGGAAAGGATTCTCGCTCATCGATCATCCCCGTCTTCGTTTTATGGGACGCATTGCCGGAATTCAACGACTGCAATAACCGCCCGAAGCAACTGGCAGTTCAATCCGCTGAGCGTAGCCGATCGTCCGTGGCGTTGCCAGTATTTCTCCCGCCAGTAGTTTCGCGCCCCCGGCGTTCGGAAGCCAGGCTAAGACGGCGTTCCCGTCTCCGGGACGGCCTCGCCGCGTGTTTCCAAAATGCCCGCGCGCAGTTAGGCTTGGCGCATCCGTCACAGCTTCCCAGGAAAGGTCCGTCGCATGGCGTTCGCAACGATTAACTATTTCAGCCGCTCGCTGAAAAAGGCGTCGTCGTTCAATATCGTGTTTCCCGATAACCCGCCGCTCAAACGTCCCTGGGCCGCCTTCTATCTACTGCACGGCATGTCGGACGACTATTCGATCTGGATGCGCCGCACGAGCATTGAGCGTTACGTGCAGGGCTGGCCGCTTGTGGTCGTCATGCCGGACGGCGGCCGCAATTTCTATACGAATGCGAAAGAAGGCCCGGCGTACGAAGACGACTTGATGCACGACGTGCTGGGCCTGGTCGAGCGGACCTTTCCGGTGAAGGCGGAACGCAGCGGCCGCGCGATCGGCGGGCTGTCGATGGGCGGCTACGGCGCCGTGAAGCTGGGGCTGAAGCATCATGAAATGTTCGGCAGCGTGAACTCGCACTCCGGCGCCGTCGGCATGCTGCGACGGGAAGCCATGAAAACCCGGCCCTTAACGCCCGAGTACCAGCGCATTTTCGGCGAGTCCCCCGAAGGGAGCGACGAAGACCCGTTCGCGCTCGTCGAGCGGATCGATCACGGCCGCCTGCCGCCGCTACGTCTCGATTGCGGCCTCGACGACGTGCTGTTGCCTCAGAATCGAGCGTTTCACAAGCATCTTCAGTCGCTGCACATCGCTCACGAGTACCAGGAATATCCCGGCGGCCACAACTGGGAATATTGGGATGAGCACGTGCAGGAGGCGATTGCCTTTCATGTGAAGAACTTGGGCTTGAAGCAGAATGAGGAGGAATGAGGTGGCGAGCCCAAGTTGCAGACGGTAGCCTTGGGGGGACGAGAGTCGCTTCTTGCATCCGGAAATCAAGGAATAAGGGATCTTTTCCCAAGAGGGCAGCCATGATGATCTACTTCTATAACGACAACGTCATCTTCGCCGCAGCCGTGGGCTTCGCCTGCGGCTTTGGCGTCTATTCCTACTTTCGCAACACGAGTGCGGCCATGTTAGTCGGCGCCGTGAGTGTGATCGTCTTCGACCTCTTCTTGCGGATCAGAAACCAGCAGGAGGACGCGCCGCTGCTGGCGCCCGATGCCGGGGGCCATATCATGTTCTGCCCGCTTTGGATTATCGGGATCGTTCTGAGCGGCATCGGCGGCATGATGTGGGCGGGGTGGTTATAGGGATCGCGGTTCAGCTCGAACAGGGCAGGGGAGTTCGTCAAGCGTGGCGCACCGCAGCCAAAGCCGGTCGGTTTCGATAATTGCCTGATGAAAAGACGACGGTTTGCTCATTCGCGCCGTTCGGTTTCCGCGACCCGCTCCCAGATGATATCGCTTTCGACATCAAATGTCCGGACCACCAGCCGATTCGGCGAGAGAGATATTATCTCGTACAAAACGTCCTCCGAGGCGCCGCTTTCCATGCCGGGAGTGCGCGGATCGGGCGCGAACTGGTGCATGATGTATAATTGCCGCGCATCGCCAAGGCGCCATGTGGCGCTGCGGCCGTCGTCCGCAAACGACGCACGGCCGTCGGCGTGCAACGTAAGCTGAAGTCTCGGCGCCTCGGGATCGGGGATCGGCCACTCTCGACCGGCATTGACAAGGCCCGCGCTTTCCCATGTGCCGATCAATTGACGGCGGACGCCAGGACGCTGGACCATGTCGCGGACTGCCG
>DASZUP010000057.1:0-10134 GCA_035547635.1 Pirellulales bacterium | reverse complement strand
CAGGTCTTCGCCGACAACGGCTACACGACAGCGATCTTCGGCAAATGGCACCTGGGCGACAATTATCCGTTTCGGCCGCAGGACCGCGGCTTTCAGGAAACGCTGGTTCACGGCGGCGGCGGAGTCGGCCAGATCCCCGATTACTGGGGCAACGACTATTTCGACGATACGTATTTCCGCAATGGACAGCCGGAAAAGTTCACCGGTTACTGCACCGACGTCTTCTTTCGCGAAGCCGTGCGGTTCATTGAGTCGCATCGCGATCAGCCCTTTTTCGTCTACCTGCCGACCAACGCGCCGCACGGCCCGTATCGCGTGGGCGACGAGTGGAGCGATCCGTACAAGTCACAAGTCGGCGACGATGCGGAGCTGGCCAGGTTCTACGGAATGATCGCCAACATCGACGACAACGTTGGCCGTTTGCGAACGCGGCTCGAGAAATTGGGGATTGCCGACAATACGCTGCTGATCTTCCTGACCGACAACGGCACGGCACGCGGCGTCACGTTCACGGATTATCGCGGAAATGAAGGGCGGCTGGTGAGCGGCTACAATGCGGGCATGCGCGGCCGCAAAGGTTCTCCCTACCAAGGCGGACATCGCGTCCCTTGTTTCTTCCATTGGCCCGCGGCAAAGCTGACGGGCGGCCGCGACGTGGGCGGCTTGTCCGCACACCTTGATCTGTTGCCGACGCTCGTCGAGCTATGCAGCCTGAAGGACAAACCGCGAGCGCCCGGCGACGGCATGAGCCTGCGCGGCGCTTTGACGGGCGGCGCGAGCATACCGGCCGATCGCACGCTGTTCGCTCACCACCAGGAGCTGCACCATCCGGAGAAGGACCGGTTCGCCAGCGTGATGCAAGACCGCTGGCGACTGATTCTGCGGAACGACCTGGAAACGAAACCGGCCGTCGAGTTGTACGACATGACGGACGATCCGGGGCAGAGCCGCGACGTCGCCGCCAAACATCCCGAGGTCGCCGGGCGACTCCGCGCCGCTTACGATGCGTGGTGGAGCGAGCTAGCGAAAAGTTTCGACCGGCCGGCTGAAATTGTGGTGGGGGACGAGCGGCAGAATCCCAGCGAGCTGAGTTGCTTTGAATGGCACAGTTCGCAGCAATGGCAGCAGCGTGCCGTTCTCCGCGGCTTCGAGGGGAACGGCTATTGGGCGATCCGCGTCGCGCAGGCCGGCAAATACCTGATCACGTTGCGCCGCTGGCCTCGGGAAGTCGACGCGCCGATCGCGGCGGGAATTGACGGCGGCCGGGCAATTTCAGTTACGTCCGCGCGGCTGCGCGTGGCAGAATTCGATGATCGGCAAGCCGTCTCGCCGCAAGCGACGGTCGTCGAGTTCGAGGTCTCGCTGCCCGCAGGTTCGACCCGCTTAGAGACCTGGTTCGCTACGGCCGACGGCAAATCGATCGGGGCGTATTATGTGTCGGTAGAGCGGCTCGGAGAGCGTTAAGCGCGAGCGGAACAGAGCTTGGCGAGCCGGGGCGTTAACCTCCGTGTCGTAGCGGCAAGCGGATTGGCCCGCACGATACGGATCCTTCCAGCGCACTCGTTGGTGCAGTGTGGAATCGCCGATCGACATCACCAGGGGACTGACGTCCCCCGCTCGCCGTTGGCGAGCGGAAGGATACGCGCCGCGATCAACTCGTCACGCTTTCCAGAATCTTCTGTTCGCGAGACTGAAGCAACCGCCCCTGCCAGTTCAAGGCAAAATGGTAGAGAATCACGACCGCCGCGCATTCGACGAGCACCAGCAGCAGGTCGATCGGCACGCGCGTCTGCCAGCCCAGGGCCTCAAACACTGCTTCCGCCGCCAAGGGGATGAACGTCGGCGCCTCGAGCAGCGGAAAAAGAAACATGAAGGCGAGCATCTGCAACAAAAAAGGAGTCAGCTTTACGCTCGCCGGCTTCATTGACCCGGCGGCAATCCGCAGCGGGGCGTAAATAGACACCAGGTTCGCCATCAGGCAGAACAACAGGTACATCGAAACGAACTGCGGCGCCATGGCCAGCAAATGGTCCCAACGCAAGGGAACGACCGCCTGCATCACCGCCAGCAACGGCCCGAACAGGCCCAGCATCAACGGGGCAAAGGCCAGGTTTTTGCCAAGCAGGATATCTCGCCGTGAAACGCCGGAGAGCACGAAGGCGCGGAAGCCGTCGCGGTCGAAGCCGAATTGATTGCCCAACATTTGCAGCATGCCAAACAGCACGACGATGATCGCCCCGGCCGCCGCCAGCGGCCGCCCGGAAACAGGAAGCTCGGGTCGGCGTTTGAACATCGACGCGCCGACGACGACGCCGATCAGCAGCGGCATCATCGAGGCCATCTTTGCTTCCGGAGACCGCAACAGCGAGCGGAAGGCCGCCAGCGCGACGGCCGCAACCGGTTCGGAAACTCCTGGCAGACGCATTTCCAACAGCCGGCCTGCTCTTCTCGGACGGGCAGTCGCCCTCGCCGCTTTTGCCCGTCGGCCGCCGGCGTTGAACTCGCCCCGATATATCCGGATTGTCGTGCGGTAGGCCCGCCACAGGCTGGCCGCGCCGATCAGCGTCATTCCCAGGAACGCGCCAAACGCCAACGCCAGGTTTCCTTCAGCGGCGGCCTCGACCCCCAACGGCAGCCAGCCGATCGGCAGCGCCCAGTTCAGTACACGCAGCGCCCGGTCCCACTGCTGCGCGGCGCGTTGCAGCTCTTGTTTTGTTTCTCGTTCGTGACTTTCCATCAGCGCTTCCTGACGGCGCACCCACTCCTGCGGACCGATCTTTCCGGCCTCGGCCTCTTGCTTCAGCTTCTCCATTTTCTCGACGAGCGCGTTGGAGCGATCGGCGAGCCGTCGCGGCCCCCACGGCGCCATGAAGTTCAACAGGTTCGGCAACTGAAAGATCAATACGAAGAACATCGTGGCCGCAACGACCACGGTCCGGCGGCGTCGCGGATTGCTCATCAATGAGGCCAACCAGCCCTGAAACTGGTAAGTCAGCGCCGTGATCATCAACAGAAACGCCGCCGACAGCGGAAAGACGGCCAGCAGCGCCGCGCCGCGTCCTAGCACTAACCCCAAGCCGAATCCGAACATGACCGGCGCAAACAGGACGGTCGTCAACCGGATGAGCGAGCCGAGATAATTGATGACGAACACGCCGTTGACCGAGACCGGCAAGTGCATGAATTTCGACATCGAGAGCGATTCGGTCCGCTGCAACTCCGTCAGCAGGCCGACGCCCCACAGCAGGACAAAGGCGGCGATGACCGCATCCCAGGCATACAGCAGCCAGGCGGGCTTGGCATCGGCAAAGGCGAACATCCCAGTCAGCAAGCCGCCGATGAACAACGGCACGGAAGCGATCAAGACGCCGATGACCAGGATCATCATCAACACGAAGTTGAGCTTGCCGGCGCGGCGCCAGCCGTTGGCCAGCAGCCGCCAGCGCAGCCAGACAAAGGCCTGAAAGTGCCGCCAGTTCACGAGGCCGCCTCCTCGAGCCAATTGAGTTTTGGCGAGGCTTCGTCGCTGGCGCCCGCATACTGCAGGAATCGCTCTTCCAGCGAGCTGCCGCGGCGAATTTCCTCCAGCGAGTTCTGCTCGACCAGCTTGCCTTTGACAATGATGCCGACGTGGGTACACAAGCGTTCGACGATCTCCAACACGTGCGAGGTGAGAAAGACCGTCGAGCCGCGAGCCACAAAACCCGCCAGCAGATCGCGGATCACGCGCGAGGTGACGGCGTCGACTCCTTCGAACGGCTCGTCAAGAAACAGCAGGTCGGGGTTGGGCAGCAGAGCCGCCGCCATGGCCAGTTTCTTCTTCATGCCGTGCGAATATTCGAGCGACAGCTTCGTTTCTTCATTGTCCAAGCCCAGCACGGCAAGCAGTTCGTCCGAGCGGCTGCGGATCGTCTCGCGCGGCATGGAGTGGATGCGGCCGACAAACGTCAGATATTCCCGCGCCGTCAGATTGTCGAACAGCGCCAAATCTTCGGGGATCACGCCCATGCGGCGTTTGACCTCCAGCGATTCTCGCGCGTCGAGCATATTGTGATCCAGCACGGTAATCCGTCCGCCGCTGGGAGCGAGTAACCCGGTCAGCATCTTGATGGTGGTCGATTTCCCCGCCCCGTTGGGTCCGAGAAAACCGTAGAACGTGCCGCGCTGGACGGCCAGTTCCACGCCATCGACCGCGCAGACGTCGTTGAAGCGCCGCGTGAGCTGATGCGTTTCAATCGCCAAAGACATGGAATCACTCGTGTGGGCGTCGGCAAAGATCTCAGTCCTCTCACGCTATCACACTCCCTCGAACGACGCCACCGGGATCAGGCGAGCATTGCCGTGCGCCAGCGATTACAATGGCGGCGACCAGCCTCCCTGCCTTGCTCCTTCCACCCGCAGGAATCCGTCATGCCGAACACGACTCTCCGTCTTCGACGCTTGGGGCAACGGACTCGAACCCGCGGCGCGCTTTGTCTTCTGCTAGCCGCTGGCGCCGCATTGGCATTCCCGACAGTTCGCCCGGCCGCAGCGGCGGATGCGACAGTGACTATCGACGCGCCGATGCCGCCGCCGGCCTGGGCCGTGATGGAGCGAGAACTGCTGCGGGCCAACGCGCGCGCCTGCCAGGAGTATTTCGACCGTTACTTCGACGAGCGCGGCTACCTGCTGTGCGTCGAGCGCTGGGGAGGCGACGACGGACCGGACGACGCGATCGAAAACGTCAACGATTGGCCGCTGCTGCACGCGCTGGGGGCGCCGGATGCCATCCGAAACCTTTACCGCCGTGCCTGGGAAGGGCACCTGCGGCAATTCACAGCGGCCAAGACCCAAGAGGTCGAGTTCGCCCGTGACGGGATGTATTACAAAGAGTTTCCGGTGATGTTCGACTGGCTGCACAACGGCGAAGGCCTCACCGTCTTCAATCTGCAAGGCCTGTCCGATCCCTACGATCCCCTGTTCCCACAGCGCGTCCGTCGCTTCGCCGGCTTTTACCTGAACGAAGATCCCGGCGCGGACAACTACGATCCCGAGCACAAGATCATCCGTAGTCTGTTCAACGGTAGTCGCGGGCCGCTATTGCGCAAGGCGACGGGGCTCGACTGGGCCGGCGATGCGATTGAAGTCGAAGGCCGCTTTCGGCCCGGACACGGCGAGAGCAGCTACGCGCAGATGCTGGAACATTTCAAAGACTACAACGACATTGTCGGCGATCATCCCCAGAACCTGCTGGCCACCTCGCTGGCCTTCAACGCCTACCTGCTGGAACACGAAGCGAAGTATCGCGATTGGCTGTTGGAGTACGTCGATGCCTGGCGCCAGCGGGCGGCGGCCAACGGCGGCATTCTGCCCAGCAACATCGGCCTGAACGGCAAGATCGGCGGCGAGTGCGGCGGACGCTGGTACGGGGGCGTCTATGGCTGGGGCTTCAGCGTGTTCGACCCCGCCGCGAATAAAATGGCGAACCGCAACACGACCCGCCTGGCGATCACCGGATTTGGCAACGCGCTGCTGCTGACGGGCGACCAACAATACGTCGACGTCTGGCGGCGACAGATCGAGGCCGTCAATTCGCACGCCAAGGAGATCGACGGACGGGTAATGTATCCGCGCATGCACGGAGACCAGGGCTGGTACGCTTACGAGCCGGCTCCGTATGCGGAAGGAGCGCTAGCCGTCTACTACTGGTCGATGGATCCGGCCGATCGGGCGCGCGTGAAGAATTCCGCCTGGCTGGATTACCTCGATGGCCGCGATCCGGATTACCCGGTGCGGGCCTTGCAGCGGGATTTCGCCACAATTCGCTCTAAGGCGGCCGGGCAGCGCGCCGACACGACCACGCCCGACACCCGGCTGGCGGACGATCCGATGAAATTCAATCCGGCCACGGTCGAAACGCTGATCAACCTGATGCTCGGCGGCATGCACCCGGCGCATCAGGGCTCGCCGCTTCACTGCCGCTTGCGCTACTTCGATCCGGTCCGCCGCCGCCCGGGCATGCCGGAAGACATCGCGGCGCTGGTGGAAAAGTTGGCGGCTGACACGACCGTGCTAACGCTCGTGAACGTCAACCAGAGCGAACCGCGAACCGTCGTCGTGCAAGGGGGCGCCTACGGCGAGCACCAGTTCGCAAGCGTCGAGATCCCCGGTCGCAAAGCGTCTGACGACAAGACGCCTGCGACCATGTCAATTAACGACTCGCACTTTACCGTCCGGTTGGCGCCAGGCGCCGGCGAGCAGTTGATCCTGCGCGGCAAGCGGTACGCCAACGCGCCGACCATCTGGGCGCCGTGGGAGCGCTGAGGCAATTCTATTTGCCGTTCGCTCGCCGCAGAATCTCGTCGGTAATATCCATCCCTTTGTGATAAACGACTTGCCGGTTGAGCTGTCGCATGACGTTCTGCAAATCGTTGCGATCGAGCGGACTGTCATTGAATCGGAGGACGAGATCGATTTTTTGATCCGCGGCGTAGGCATCGATGATAGCTAAAACGCTTTCATAGACTTCGAGGTAAATCCGGGCCTCTTGCTCCATGAATCTCGCCTTTTGCAGGTTAACGTCGGTCTCCAGCGTTTGCCGATCAAGCTGCAGTTTCTGCTCGGCTTCGGTCCGCGTTACGCTCCCCGCCGGCAATTTCTGCATATCGGCCTGCGCCTTTTGGCACTCTTCCTTGCGGGCTTTCAGCGTCTTTTCCGCCTCTTGGACTTCGACTCTCATTAATGCGATCTGCTTTTTGAACTCCTCATGGTCCGCAAACACCCTGGTCAGGTCAACCAGGGCGACGCGAGTCGACGGCTTCAAGAAGACGGGTTCTTGGGCCGCCTGGAGCCATGGGTTTTTCCCAAAGACCGACAACGAGACGATCGCCAGCGCCACTACTGCCATGAGAGACTTGGTACGCATCGTGAATCCTCCTGCCGATGAATGCCCCGCTTCGGGCATTTGACCCTATCAGCCGAAGAAATGTCCAGATGCTATTGTCGCCATTAGCAACGAAGACGCGGAGCCTCGATTCACTGCGGCATCGCTGAAGCTCTGCCGCGAGGCGCCCCGCGCCACTTGCAGCTACGCAGCGTTAACTCTTCCTGCTTCGTCCCCGGCGCCGCTTCAGCACCAGGATGGTACGATCCTGGGAGTGCTCGCTGCTCAGCGCCTGGAACTGATCGCAAACGCGGTGCAGCAGGTCAGCGGCAGGCGATTTGAGCTGGGCCAGAATGCTTTCAAAGAACCGCGGGTCCGCCGCCTGCAGGCCGTGTTCCTCCAGAGCCGCGCGCACGCCTTCGGTAAAGAGCACGAGCGACTCGCCGGGGGACAGCAATTCTTCGAGTGTTTGGTAGCGAGTCTCGGGCATCATGCCGAGCAGCAAATTGGGTTGCACCAGGGCCTTGACCCCTTGTGCGGAGAGCACGGCCGCGCCCAGATGCCCCGCCGAGGCGAACCGCAGCCGTCCTGTCTTCGGCTCGGCGAAGGCGCACACCAAAGCGGCCGATTGGTCGCCCGCGGAGGCAGTCCACAACGAGCGGTTGACGCGCTCGAGCAATTCGCCGGGATCGGCAAGATGTTCGGCGTGTGAACGCAGGGCCGACCGCAGACCGCTGGCGGCCAGCGCCGCTTCCAGGCCTTGGGACGAGCAATCGGCGACCGAGACGACCAGTTGCTCGTCGTCGCGCACGAACCAGTCGTAGAAATCGCCGCCCACGTAAGCGGCCTGTTCGGTCCAGCCGGCCACGTCCCACTCGTCCAGCAACGGGGCGATGTGCGGCCGTTGATTGTGTTCAAAGCGTTCCGCGGCGACCAGTTGCTGCTTCAGCCTAGCGCCTTCAACTCCCTCGGTCATCAGCATCTCTCGCTCTAAATCCGAGGCGATGCGACCGGCGACGATCTCCACCAGGTTGACTTCCTCATCACTGAACGGGCGTTTCTCCTTGCAAAACAGCCACAGGCAGCCGAGCGGCGTGGTGGGACTGGAGACAGGCACGCAAACCGCGGCGGGAAAATCCTCAGGCAGGTTCCACTGGCGATACGGTTCCGTATCGTCCAGCACCACGGCGTGGCCCGCCAGCGCCTCCAGATCGGCGACGGCGGTTTCCAGCGGCCGCGCTTCGTCCATCAGCCGTTCTTGCGGCAGCCCCCAGCAGGAGCGCAGCTTGAGCTCGGTCGTGCCTTCATTCAGCAGGTACAAGGCCGCGGCGTGGCAGCCGAGGATTTCGGCGCCGCCGCGAAGCACGTGCTCCAGGCGGTCGGCCAGATGCCGCTGACCAGCATGATGCGAAACCAGCGGCACGCCGGCGGCCAGTTCGGCCTCGCGGCGGCGCAGCGTCTCTCGCGTCTGTTGCAGCTCACGCCACAATTTGCCGATCGCCAACGCCAATTCGGCGGAAGCGGTCAGGTCGGTTTCGCCCGGCTGCGAGTCGCCTTTGACCACTGCCACGCCGACGCGGAGTTGTCCCGGCCCCGCTTCGCTGGCCGGTTCGACCGGCGCGGACCAGAGCAGTTCCATGTTCTGGGGCTTGGGCGCACCGGTCAAATCGCGGAGCGACCAGCCGGTGACCCGCTCGAACGCGCTGCACAATTCGTCCAACTCGGCGCCGCCTGCCGCAGGGCTCGCTGCACCGCGCTGGATTTGGTCGCTGAAAACTCGCAGATAATTCGGAATGGATTTGGGCACAATGGGGCTCGCGGTAGGGGCGGAGTAACGGGAAATACGCCTGATCCGCTCCCTGATCACGGATTTGCGCGGCTGGGGGCCGCCGCCTTTCGCTCGCCCCGTTCGGCGAGCAAGAGCGACCCCATCGTCAGCGTTCACACAAATCGCCCAGCATCCGTGACCGGCCGTTGCTACCAAACATCGGCCTGACGGCGCCTCGATGTGAGCCAGTCCGCCAAAGATTGGCATGACAGCGCTTGCGCCGATCGTACGACCGTTACCGTCGAGTGGGGGCGCCGCCCGGCTATTTCTTGCCCTGCGGGGCGGCGGGCTGCAGCGTGCGCGGCGCCGGCGACTGTTTCGGCGCCAGGATGAAACAACCGTGACGTTTATGCCGGATCACCTCGAAGGCGCTGCCGTGGAACTTGATGTCGAAATGGGCGACGAAATCGCTCGCCGGAATGACGATCTGCTCCGCGTCTCGCGAGACCTTGCGGAAGCCTTCCTCTTTTTCCGAGGTGAACTTCACCAGGATCCGGCCCGAGGGCACATCGTAGCCCAGCACGGCGAACTCAGGCAGGCTGGACGGATCGTCCACGCAGGTCGCAGGCAGCACCAAGGCGCCGTTCGAGCGGCGGAAGAAAGCAGGAATCTGCGGCCGTGCCTCGACCGCCGGCGCGAACAAGCGAAATTCCTCTTCCAGCTTGACGCCGTTGCGGCAGCCAATGTGCCGCAGCAAGTCGACGATGCTCAATACGCCCAACAACCGCTTCGAGTCGTCGACGACGGGCAAACAGCCGATCTTGGCGCTAGTCAGCACCAAGCCGGCGTTCGCCAGAGAAACGTCGGGCAGCACCGTGATCGGCTCGCGGCGGATCAGGCTGCCGACCTCCCAAGGCGCGTTTTCTTCATCCCCCTCGCCGGCCCGGGCCTGATTGCTCATCGACTGGATGAAGTGTTTGAGAATGTCCCGTTGCGAAACGACGCCGACCACGAACTGATCGGCGCTCACGACCACGGCGTGCCGCATGTTGTTTTCTGAGAGCAGTTCCGCGACCTCCGTGGCCGAGGTCTTCGGCAACACGGTTACCGGCTGGTCGCACATCGCATCGCGAACGATTCCGTCAATTTCCGTTGCGGCTTTCTCCAGCGACTGCATCCACGACTCCTCAAGCTGCGTTCTACATCGGAAGGCGAAAAATCGCCTGAAATGACCTGTTACCGGTCCGCCGACAGGTTCGTTAGCGCGACTCCGAACGGAGTATTCATTACAGCCCGCACGCCCGGTCCCGTCGGGACCGCGGACTACCGAGGCGAAGAGAAGTGCGCCGCGGCAAATCCGCCATCTATCTCCTAGTTTATTTCCAGCAATTGGCAAATCGGCTTTCCACGGCCGGCGAGCCGTGAAGCCGAGCCGAGAGCGGCGACGGCGAGCATGGACGGATCTCCGGCGCCCCGGTAGGATTGACGGTGCGGCCTGTCTTTT
>DASZUP010000056.1:0-5571 GCA_035547635.1 Pirellulales bacterium | reverse complement strand
ACGACCAAATTGCCGAGACTGCGTTTGGAGCGCCAGGCGAGACCTCATGAGCTGCTTCGGCGAAAATCACCCAGGATTGGCCAACCGCCTGTCTCCGATTCGATCGATCTGAATCAACTTGTGGAGGAAATAGTACGCGTCGTCCGTCCGTTGCGCCACGCGCGAAAACGGGAGCGCCGATTCGCGGCCACCGATCGTCGCTCTGGGTCCGCACCCGCCGGGTGCGGGCATGTTTTCGCGGGTACGGGAGATAAGCGGAAGCTCCCGGCTGCGAGCGCGGTTGCTTCGTCGTCCCCGGCGAGCCGGCCGCAAGCGCCCACCCATCCCCCAGGCACATGGAAGTGCCTGCGGTGGGTCGCTTTCTCTGCTCATCGGAATCGACTACAAACAGCTTCGGCATCTTGTTCGCTTTCGCTTGGAACTCCCACGCTTTTCCGCTCCAGATGGAAATGTAGCGGAATCGGTGACGATTCCGGGCCCTGGAGCCCCCTTCCAACAGGGCTCTCTCGAATGCAGCAGAGCGCCGAGGCTGAAGTTATTCTTTGTCGGTTCCTGATTTTTCATGCCTAATCCCCCTGAGCCCGGAGCGAGCGGCGATACGCCAGCCCCCTCGCAGCCCGTGCATGTCCCCGTCATGCTGGGCGAGATAGTTGAGTGGCTGCAGCCGTCGCCCGGCGGCGTGTTTGTGGACGGAACGCTGGGCGGCGGCGGGCACACCCGCGCCTTGGCAGAGCGGCTTGGTCCTGACGGAGTGGTTCTTGCCTTTGATCGCGATCCGGCGGCCCTGGCCGCGGCCGAGCAAAACCTGCGCGGATTGCCCATCAAGCTCGTCGAGGCCAACTTCGCCGAATTGCCGGAAGTGCTCAGGCAACTTGAGATACCTGCGGTAGATGGGGCGGTTCTCGATCTCGGGTTATCGAGCGATCAACTGGCGGATCGGCAGCGCGGCTTCAGTTTCGATGTCGACGGGCCGCTCGATTTACGATTTAATCCGCACCTTGGACGGCCTGCGTGGCAATTGCTCGAGCGTCTGGGAGCTGAAGAATTGGCCAATCTGATTTATCAATTTGGCGAAGAACGGTTCAGTCGACGGATCGCCCGCAAAATTATCGATCGCCGGCGGACCCAGCCGGTGCGCACGGCGGCGGACCTGGCGAGCCTGGTGCGATCATGCGTTCCCCAAGCCAAGGGGCGAGATCGCATCGACCCGGCCACGCGGACCTTCCAGGCGTTGCGGATTGCGGTCAATGAGGAGCTCGCCTCGTTGGACAAGGCGCTCAAGGAATTTCCGGCGTGTCTCCGCCCGGGCGGGAGGCTGGCCGTGATCAGCTTTCATTCGCTGGAAGACCGGCGCGTGAAAGAGGCGTTTCGCGATGATCCTCGCTTCCACGTGCTGACTCGTAAACCGATTCGCCCTTCCGAGGAAGAAGTGGCGAGAAACCCGCGGGCTCGCAGCGCCAAGCTTCGCGTGGCGGCCCGTACCGAATCAGATTAGCCCCGGTCTCGCCTTGCCGGCGAGATTTGCGTTTTCAACCGCAGACGTCGCCGCCGTTGCAGTACATCACCTCTATTAGGATCTCATAAGACCGGCTTGCCGGCGACTTTCACCGGCCAGCCAGGTCAGGCCGCATAACTTGTCTCAGGGAGGAGACTCGGATGATGGGAAAAGAAGTCAAGATCGGGCTGTCGATCATCGCCGTGCTGCTCTGCGTTTTCGGAGGCGTGCTGTTCATGCGGCTGCGCGGCGGCAAAGACGCAACGCCGCCGGTGACGTTAAAGAAGTCGGCGGACAAGCAAACGTCTGACAAGCAAGACGGGAAGGAAGACGACAAACCGAAGAAACCCAAGCTCGATTTGCAGAAGTCCGGCTCGGGTAGCGAACTCAAATTTGGCGAGCGTTCGCCGCTTCGACCGACGATCGAAAATGACCGGAAAGAGGACCGGTATGCGTCCAGCCGAAACGCTCCCGAAGAGAACTCGGACAACGGCTGGTCGGAATCTTCCGATCGGAGCGTTCCCGTCGAGTCGCCGCCGGAGCCAGCGCCCCCCGCTCAGCGTTACGCCGACCGCTACGGTGATCGCTACGCATCCGACGATGGTCTGGGCTCGCTACCTGCTGCCCCTCGATATGCAGATAAGGCGGGGAGCGAAACCGAGAGCCTGGCCATGGACGATGCCGCCGCACCGGGCGCCGGCGGCGAGAAGGAACAACCGTTTCCTGCAGCACTGCCGCTGGGCGCCCCTGCCGGGCAACCGATCGACGGTTACGAGGTGGCAGAGGAGGAAATCGCGGAAGAGGAAAACCGGGCGCTGAACCGGGCGGGGGGTGATCCCTTTCCACCAGCTCCGAGCATGGCATCGCCCCAGCGCTCTGCATACGCGGAGACCGACTCGGAGCTGAATCACGGCTTAGCGTCCGATCGCGAGGCGTCAACGCAGCGCCGCGTTAGTTCGGATCGAAGCGTGTCGTCCGATCGAGAATCCATCTCGTCCTTCGACCGTACGCCGAAAAGCGACTCGTTCGATACGGCCGGGAACGAAACGCCGCTGACGCCGATTTCCGAGCCTCGCGGCGCGGCGTATGGCGAAAATGAGCTGCCGGACCGCGAGAGCATGGCAGGTGACTATCGCGAGTCGCCGGCTGGAACTCGGTTTTCTCCGGTCTCTTCGCGGCAACCGACTTCGAGCGTCGCCGCAGAAGATCGGGAGACGGAATCGGGAGATTTCCCCAACGCGACCTACGCCGGCGGCGAGCAGGACGCACGGCCGCTCAACGGGGCGTATTTCGTGCAGCCGAACGACTCCTTCGCGACGATTTCCAAAAAACTCTACGGCACCGAGGCCTATTTCCAAGCGCTGCACGAATATAACCGCGAGCATTTCCCCAACCCGGATCTGCTCAATGTGGGCGACCAAATCGAGGCGCCCGACGCGGCCGTGCTGCAGCAGACGTATCCGCAACTTTGCCCCAAGCCCCGCAACACGCCCAGCGGGCGAGGCGGGGGCAACATGATGCTGGCCTCGCAAGGCTCGACGGGCCGCGGCGGCCGTCGGTATCTCGTCGCAGACGGGGACACGCTGTTTCACATCGCCAAGCGAGAGCTCGGCAAGGCCAGCCGCTGGAAGGAAATCTACGAACTCAACCAGGACCAGTTGGGGGAAGATTTCAACTATCTCTCCCCCGGCATGGAGTTGCGTTTGCCGGGCGAGGCGGGCGCCAGGCCCGATCCGGTCGCCGATCGGCTGACGCCCAGCCGGTTCCGGCGCTAAGCCAGGTCAGGCGCCGAGACGCCAAGGCAAAGCGCCAGAATGACAGTGGCAATGAGTTGCAGGAAAGCACGCCAAACTCGAAACCAACGGGTGAGGTTTCGGCACGCTCCGCCAGGTACTCGCGTACGCTTCGGGTTCGTTTTGTTCAAAACCCGATGTTCTAATTCGCGGACCACTGCTGCCAGCGGCGGAACCATTCGTCCAGCGTCGACTTTTGACGCCCCTCGCCGCTCGATTGATCGCGTAGCGCCAACAGGTGGCAGCAAGGGCCTTGCCGCAGTCCGCCGCGGCGGAAATGTTTGCAGCCGCACTTGGCTCGCTTCATGCGGCCGTCGGCGTCGAGCAGTAATTCAACCTCCTGATTACCGCTCTGGCCGATGAGCAGGGCGCCGCCGCCGGTCAGTTCCTCGCGCGAATCGAGGCGCACCTGTCCGCGGGCGATCAAATCTCGCGACATGACGAGTTCCAGCGGCTCGGGGCCCAGATCGGCTTCGCCCAGCGCCGTCGGCATGATCTGCCGCCAGCGGTAAACGCCTGCCGCCAGATCGAAGATCGCCTGGCCGGTGCGCGCCAGATAGTTGAGCGCCGCGGCGCACTCAGCCGGCGAGGCGACCGCCGCCAGTTGCGGATCGGCCAGCGGCGCGGCTCGCCGAGTTTGCAACGCGCCGGCCACGCCGGCGACCAGGCCCGGCGAGAGCTCGACGGGGGGCGAAAGTAAATCGAGCGCGGCGCCTCGCGTCCAATCATTGGTCGTCCAGCCGGAAAGGCCGAGCGTCAGCCGCATGTCGCCCATCTGCGCCACCCAGAAGCTCGGCATGCCCGAACCAAGCAAGTAGACGTCGACTCGCTCGACCAGCGGCAACAACCGGGCCAGCACCAACAACCGCTGGCGGCCCCAGATGCGGATCGGGGCGCCGCCGGGCCCTTCATAGCGCAGGCCCGATGCGACGATCGCCTGCTCCCACGGTTCGACGATCAGCCGCGGCGCATCGCCAGTCGTCAATTCGAACCGCAGCGCCCGCGGACTGCGCTGCGCCTTGTGCCGCTTCAGCCAGGCCAACAGAGAATAGACCGCCTCGCGAGAGAGCGTCACTCGCCGCATCGGTAGCGTCATAGCGGCTTGCACCTGCATCAGCCCGCGGAGCCAGCCGGCCGGCAGATCGATCTTTTCCTCTCGATAGTCGGCATTGCCCTCGACTGCCACTTCGAAGCCCTGCGGATCGAGGCGGAACCGCGTCTCGCGGTAGGTGCGCAACTGCTGGAAATGATCGTACAGCGCCCATGAGTAGTCGACGTTGGTCGTGCCGCGGCGATAATCGGCCGAGGCGCCGAACATCGCCTCGCGATCGACCGTCAGGCAGCCATAGCTTGATTCATCGGCTGAAAAGCACTCGAAGTAGACGACGTCATCGGCCACCGTGGTGATCGGATCGCACGGCATCAATAGCCGCCACAAGCTCCAGTCGTGCTTGAGCAGATAGCTGGAGTATTTTTGCCGGGCGTTCCAGTACTTGCGGCGGCAAAGCTCGTATTGATGTTCCAGATCTTTGGGAACGTCGGTGCGGTGAGCGAGGACCTCCTCACGCGATTCCTTGTAGGCTTCGCGGTATCTGGCAGCCAAACGCTGCTGCTCATCGCGCTTCCACTGTTGGTAGGCGGTTTTGTCTCGCGGCTTGTAGCGCAAGTCGCTGATTACGACATCATGCAAGGCGGAGATCGCTTCGCGGAGGCGAAGCGGCTGCAGCAGCGGGGCGTCAAAAGCCACCGCTTCGCGCGCCAGGTTGGGCGCCAGGTTCAGCACCTGGCCGCCGCTCCGGGCGAGCAGCCGACTGTGTCCGAAGTAGGCCAGCTTGACTTGCACGGTCAGCCTCCTGCGCTCGGTGACGGCGTCACGGTGAGTTCCGGCAAGTGCCTGGCGATCGTGTCGGCCAGCGACGGCTGCCGGTCGAGCAGATAGCCGATGGCGGCCAGACCGGCGCGTTGCTCGGGTCGGCGGATCGAGCGGACCGCCACGGCAAGCACCGGCACAAGCTGCCGCGCCTCCTCAGGCTGCGCGACGATGGCTTCGGCCAACTGATGTACGGCCGCCAGCTTTTGCCGGCCGCCGCGATGCACGCCCAACAGCACGCTGGTCCACAGCGGCGCCAGATCGCGGGCGCCGATCCGCGGCCGCGCGGCCCGATGCTCCAATTGATCGACGATCCTCAGCCGCACGTCGTCAAACGGCGTTTCCATCAACCGGCTCCACAGCACCGGATCGTCCTGCGCGACCGACGAATATTCAAACCACGCGCAGGCCGC
>DASZUP010000055.1:0-4027 GCA_035547635.1 Pirellulales bacterium | reverse complement strand
GTGCCCAAGGGCTTTTTTCCCGTTCAAGACACGGGCGTGATCCTGGGCATCTCGGAAGCGCCGCAGAACGTTTCGTTCACGGCCATGTCCGAGCGGCAACAGGAATTGAACCGCGCGATCCTGGACGATCCGGCCGTCGAGAGCCTGTCCAGCTTCATCGGCATCGACGGCACGAATACGACGGTCAACAGCGGCCGGATCCAGATCAATCTCAAGCCGCTCGAGCAGCGCAAAATCAGCGCGAGCGACGTGATCCGGCGGTTGCAGCCCCGCCTCGGTCAGATCTCCGGCATCACGCTGTTCATGCAGCCGGTGCAGGACCTGACGGTCGAAACGCGCGTCAGCCGCACGCAGTACCAATACAGCCTGGAAGATCCCGACGCTGACGAATTAAACGAGTGGGCGCCCAAGCTGGTCAACAAGCTTCAGGCACTGCCGCAACTGCGAGACGTGGCAAGCGACCAGCAGAGCGACGGCTTGCAGGCCCGGGTGGTCATCGACCGCGACACCGCATCGCGATTGGGCATTACGCCCCAGATGATCGACGACGCCTTGTACGACGCCTACGGCCAGCGGCAGATCTCGATCATGTTCACGCAATTGAACCAGTACCGCGTGGTGCTGGAAGTCAAGCCAGACTTCAAGGACGAACGCGACGACCTGCAGGAAATCTACATTCGCTCCGCGGCCGGCGGAGAAACGCCGCTCAGCGCGATCACGCACGTCGAAGAAGTGCGAACGCCGCTGGCGGTGAACCATCAAGGACAATTCCCAGTCGTCACCATCTCCTTCAACCTGGCGCCGGGCGTCTCGCTGGGCGAAGCCGTGCAGGCCTTCGACGCGACCGCGAAAGAGATCGGCCTGCCGCCCAGCATCCAGGCCGGCTTTCAAGGCACGGCGCAGGCTTTCCAGGCGTCGCTCAAAGACGAGCCGCTGTTGATTTTGGCCGCGCTGGTCACGGTCTACATCGTTCTCGGCGTGCTCTACGAAAGCTATATCCACCCAATCACCATTCTCTCGACGCTGCCTTCCGCCGGCGTCGGAGCGCTGTGGGCGCTGTTATTGTGCAAGACGGATCTGAGCGTGATCGGTCTGATCGGCATCATCCTGTTGATCGGCATCGTCAAAAAGAACGCGATCATGATGATCGATTTCGCTTTGGAGGCCGAGCGCAATGATGGCATGAGCCCGGACGAGGCGATTTACGAAGCCTGCCTGCTCCGCTTCCGCCCGATCATGATGACCACCATGGCGGCTTTGCTCGGCGGCGTGCCGCTGGCGCTGGGCAGCGGCGTCGGTTCCGAGCTGCGGCGGCCGCTGGGCATTACGATCATCGGCGGTCTGATCTTCAGCCAGATCCTCACGCTTTACACGACGCCGGTCATCTACCTGGCCTTCGATCGCCTGGCCAGGCGTTTCCGTCGTGCGCCGGCAACAACCGGCGTCGGTCCGGTCGTTGGCCCGGACGTTGGCGAGGCGGCGCCATGAGCCTTTCCGAACCGTTTATTCATCGCCCGGCCGGGACCACGTTGTTGACGCTGGCCATCACCTTGGCCGGCGCCTTGGGGTACATGCTGCTGCCGGTGTCGCCGCTGCCGCAGATCGATTTTCCCACGATTCAAGTCACGGCCGTGCTGCCCGGCGCCAGTCCGGAGACGATGGCGTCGGCCGTCGCCACGCCGCTGGAGCGGCAGTTCGGCCGGATTGCCGGCGTGACGGAGATGACGTCGACAAGTTACCTGGGTACGACGACCATTACGCTGCAATTTGACCTGGATCGCGATATCAACGCCGCGTCGCGCGACGTGCAGGCGGCCATCAACGCCGCCCGCGGCCGTTTGCCCCCCAACCTGCCCAGCGCGCCGACCTATCGTAAGATCAATCCCGCCGATGCGCCGATCATGCTGTTGGCGCTCACGAGCGAGACTCACGACATGCCGGCGATGTACGACGCGGCGTCGACGATTATCCAGCAGAAGCTGTCGCAGGTCAGCGGCGTTGGCTACGTACACATTGGCGGCGGAGCGCCCCCCGCGGTGCGAGTCGATCTCAATCCGACCGTGCTCAACCATTTCGGCATTGGCCTGGAAGAAGTCCGCAAGGCCCTGACCGAGGCGAACGCCAATCGTCCCAAGGGAGAAATCTCCGATGATCGGCGAAGCTGGTCGATCAATACGACCGATCAGTTGCTCTCGGCCAAGGAGTACGAACCGCTGATCGTAGCCTACCGCAACGGCGCACCGGTGCGGCTGGAAGACGTGGCGCACGTCAGCGATTCCGTCGAAGACTTGCGCGCGGCGGGCTTATTTAACGGCAAGCCGTCGGTCACCATCGTGATCTTCCGCCAGCCCGGCGCCAACATCATCGACACGGTCGAGCGCATTTACGACTTGCTGCCGCGGCTGAAGGCGCAGATCCCCGCGGGCATTGACCTGGGGCTGGCCGGAGACCGCACGCAGGTCATCCGCGCCTCGGTGGAAGAAGTGCAGTTCACGCTGATGATTTCCGTCGGCCTGGTCGTGCTGGTCGTGTTCCTGTTTCTGCGCAGCACGGCGGCCACGTTTATTCCCAGCATCGCCGTGCCGGTCTCGCTGCTCGGCACGCTCGGCGTGATGTATCTTCTGGGGTTCAGCCTCGACAATCTCTCGCTGATGGCGCTGACGATCGCTACCGGCTTTGTGGTGGACGATGCGATCGTGGTGATCGAGAACATCTCCCGCCATCTGGAAGAAGGCATGTCGCCGCTGGCGGCGTCGCTGCAAGGGGCCCGCGAGATCGGCTTTACCGTGCTTTCGATCAGCGTATCGCTGGTGGCGGTGTTCATACCGATTCTGCTGATGGGCGGCATCGTGGGCCGTTTGTTCCGTGAATTCGCCGTCACGCTCTCCGTAGCCATCGGCGTCTCGATGGTCGTCTCGCTGACCGCCACGCCCATGATGTGCGCGGCGCTGCTCAAGCCGAAGTCCGAAGAGCGGCACGGACTGCTGTACCGCGCCAGCGAGCGCGTGTTCGACTGGATTCTTGCCGTTTACGAAGTGACGCTGGGCTGGGTGCTGCGGCATCCGCGGTTCACGATGCTGGTCACCATCTCGACGGTCGGTCTGACCGTTTATCTGTACGTGATCGTGCCCAAAGGATTCTTCCCTCAGCAAGACATGGGGCGCCTGGCGGGCAACGTGCTGGCCGATCAGGGCGTTTCCTTCCAGGCCATGGAAACGTACGTCAAGCGTTTCGCCACGATCGTCGGCGCCGACCCGGCCGTGGAGAGCCTGACCGCCTATACCGGCGGAAGAAACGGCGCCGCGAACGCCGCCCGAATGTTCATCAACCTGAAGCCGACTTCCGAGCGGACGCTGACCGCCGACGAGTTGGTCGGCCGGCTCCGCAAGAAGTGCTCCGTCGTGGCGGGGGCCAATCTGTACACGCAGCCGATTCAGGATCTGCGCATCGGGGGGCGCAGCAGCAGCTCTCAATATCAGTACACGCTCAAGGGAGACAACCTTCGAGATCTCAACGAGTGGACGCCCCGGCTGGTGGCTGAATTGCGCAAGCTGCCGATGATCGTCGACGTCAATAGCGACCAGCAAAACAAAGGCTTGGAGGCGCGGCTCGTCATTGATCGCGACGCCGCGGCCCGGTTGGGCGTCACGCTGCAAACCGTCGACGACACGCTGTACGACGCCTTCGGCCAGCGACAGGTGTCCACGATCTATAAACCGCTCAACCAGTACCGCGTGGTGATGGGCGTGGAGGCCGACTTCTTGCAGAATCCCGACTCGCTGCGGCACATCTACGTGCAGGGCGAAAACGGCGCGCGGATTCCGCTCAACACGTTCTATCAATACGTGCCGAACAATACGCCGCTGTCGGTCAATCACTCGGGCCAGTTTCCTTCGGTCACCATTTCATTCAACCTCACGCCCGGCAGTTCGTTGGGCGAGGCGGTCGAGGCGATCGACGAGGCGACGAATCGACTGGGCCTGCCGGAGACGATCCAAGGCAGTTTTCAAGGCACGGCCCAGGCATT
>DASZUP010000054.1:0-1956 GCA_035547635.1 Pirellulales bacterium | reverse complement strand
CCGCCGGATGTTCTCCGACAAGTCCATCAAGTCGGCGGCGCGATCGAAGTAGAGTTGCGTCGAGTCGAAGGCTTTCATGTCGAAATCATATCCCTCAGGTGGGATAGGCTCAAGGAAGCCTGCCACCGGCCGCTCTCAGCTTGAATACGGCTGTCGCTCTGGCGCGATTATGACGCCCAAGAGACTTTGGCGCCTTTTGTTTTGCACGGGGCCGGGCTAGTGCGGTACATTGAATTACGGCTGGAAAGCCTTCGGATCAGAGGAGTTAGCCGGCATTGCACAGCGGCCCACACCAACCCGAAGCGCAAGCGAGGACGAGAGAGCGACTTACCTCGCTAGCGCTTCGGGTTGATGTTAGGCGCCGTATCGCCCCGTTACGGGGCTGGTGCGCAATGCGGGTAAGGCAAGAGCGATAAAGCGGCTTTGCGGTCGCCCCGATCATCTCATGAGCATTTCGGTTGCTGATTTCTGGAAGCTGGCGGTCGAGAGCAAGGCGCTTTCGGTCGAGCAAACCCGCAAGCTGGCCGAGGCCTACGTTCGGGCCAAGGGCGCCCAGCCAACCGATGACGAAGTCGAGAAACTGGCCAAAGCGATTGTCAACGGAGGCGCCCTCAGCCGCTACCAGGCCAAAGTGTTGCTCGCCGGGCGAGCCGGCCCTTTTGTCTATGGCGACTATCTTGTCTTCGACCGCTTGGACAGCGGGCGTCTGGCCGGGCTATTCCGGGCGCGGCACGTCGCCACGCGGTTTCCCGTTTGCTTGTACTTCCTTTCCGGTCCCGCTTTGCAAGATCCCCAGGCGATGACGAGGTTGACCTCGCAGGCCGCCGCCGCAGAGGCGGCCAGCGCCCGTCAGCCGCACTTGGCCCGCTGTTATCACTGGACCGATCTGGGCGCTTACAAATTCGTCGCCATCGAAGATTTGCATGGCGAGTCGGTGGCCGAACGCCTGGCGGTGCAGGGCAGACTGCCGGCCAGCGAAGCGTGCCGAATCATTCGGCAGGCGGCCCTAGGGTTGGAAGGCCTGCATGCTTTGAATCAAGCGCATGGGCAGATTCGTCCGGCGAACTTGTGGCTGGGCGAATACGGCCGGATCAAATTGCTCGGCTTCCCGCTGGCTCAAGACCCTTTGGCGTCGGCCGAGGCCTCGCTCGACGCTCAGGCCGATTATCTGGCCCCTGAGGCCGCTCAACCGGGACGCACGGCCGACGTGCGCAGCGATATCTACAGCTTGGGCTGCACGCTCTATCAGTTGCTTGCCGGGCAGCCACTGTTCGCCGGCGGAGATCGGGCGAAGAAGATGGCACGCCATGCGACTGAGCCGCCCGCACTCGACAAACTGCAAGGCTCGGCGCCGCCGGCATTGATCCAGGTGCTGGCGTACATGCTGAACAAGAACCCGGAGCAGCGCTATCAAAGCGCCGCCGCCTTGGTCCAGGCGCTGGCGCCCTATGCGCCGCCGGAACCCAAAAACGAATCGACGCCACATCCGGGCGCTCAAGGTTATGAGTTGTGGCTCAAGCAGCGTTCGTCCGCGACAGGGACTGCGTCAGCGCCCGCTCCCGCAGCGCCGGTCGCCAGTCCTAACGGCAGTCCGGCGGGCGCCGTCGCGACGCTGGTTCGCCCGGTGAGCGCGGCGCCGGGAGGCGTGGTCGCGGCGCCCTCGCAAACGCCGCTGACGATGGTCGTTCCGAACATCCCTGCCGCGACGGTCTCGGCGCCTGTGATGGCCGCGCCTGTGATGGCCGCACCCGTGATGACGGCGCCCAACTTCGCTGCAGCACAGCCGGCGCCGGTGATTACTTCGACAAGCGGTGGCGTCTCGTCGGCTGCAGCGCGAGTGAAAAGGTCGCGCGGTTCGTCGCTCGGTTTATTCGCCGCGCTCGGCGTGGGCGCGCTCTTGGTGGTCGGCGCCGTCGTGGCAATGAACTCGGCTCAAGATCAACCCGCCCCGACATC
>DASZUP010000053.1:0-1832 GCA_035547635.1 Pirellulales bacterium | reverse complement strand
TCTTGGAAGGGGATCGGGGGATGCGGAGGAGATCAGGGGATGGAATTTGGGACAATAAAACGACTTGTCCTCATCCCCCTATCTCCTCTTCATCCCCCTGTCTCCTTTTAAAAAACATTGCCCTGCTTCGCGTCCCGCCACGCAAAGAGATAGGCGGTTATTTCCCGAACAGCCGTTTCGCTTCGCCGAGCAAAAACTTGGCGTCGGTGAACGGATCGTAGCTGATGTCTTGCCAGCGAACGAGGCCGTCGGCGTCGATCAGGAAAGTGCCGTGCAGAGAGAGATTCTCGAAATCGTCGAAGCAGCGATACTGCTTGAAGATCGATAGGTCTTCGTTCGAGACGAGCGGAATCGGCAGCGGCGTTTCGCCCGACTCGGCCCGTTTGGCCAAGCCGGCTTTTAATAGATCGATCGACTCGCTGCTGATGCCGATGATGGAAATTCCGGCGTCGGCGTAGGCTTGCTGAAGCGGAGCGAACGCCTTCAACTGCTCGACGCAGTGCAGACAACCGAAGCCGAGATAGAAGATCACCACGACCGGCTTGCCGCGGAATTGCGAGAGCAAAACTTGTTCGCCCGCCGCGTTGGGCAAGCTCCATTCGGCGGCCGGAGACGGCGCCCAGCGGAAGGGGCCGAGCGATTCGAGTTCGGGCCGCTGGCCGACGTCTTCGGCCGGCTTGAGCGGCTGTTTCCACTCGGCCGATAAGCCAAGCTGCGGCGCCAGCGCCGTCAGCCGCTGGAAAATCGGCGCCTGCATGTCGATCGAGCCTGAGATGGCTTGCAGCTTCTTGAAGGCCTCGGTCGCCTCGGCCGTCTTGCCGGCTTGCTGCAGGATTTCGACATAGTTAGCCAGCGGATAGACGCGGTTGACGCCTTGATCGACAGCCTCCTTGGCCGTTTGCTCGGCCTTGGCCTTGTCGCCGGCGCGGAGATAGGCCCGCGACAAGGCTTCTTTGCCCATCCCCTTGGCTTTTTCGAAGTGCTGGACTGCTGCGGCAGAATCGCTGCCGGCCAGCGCCCAATAGCCTTGCACCTCGTGCAGCGCCGATTCGAGCGTTTCGATCTTTCCATTGTGGCCCGCCATCGCGTCGGTCTTGGCCTTGGCGATCTGGTCGTCGGGCTTCTTTTCCTCGCGCGCCTTGGCTTCGGCCGCGGCGCCGGCGGCTTGCTGCTCGGCCTTCTGCTTGGCGAGCAACTCATTCAAGGCCGCGATTTGGGCCTTGCCATGGTCGAGGTCGCCTTTAATGAGGTAGGCGATGCCCAATGCCCGCAGGCGTTTGACCTGTTCGTCTTGAATTTCGGTTGACTCGAGATACTGCGTTTGCGCAAGCGCGATCAGCTCATCCCACAACTCGTACTGTGAAAGCAACTGGAATAACCGATTGCGCCCCATCTTCCCGCTGCCGCCGCGACCGAGCGTGTTGTACTTCGGGTGCCGCGGCAGTTCCGATAGGTTCTTGGCCAACTCGATGGCGTCGCGCACGCGGCCAATGAAGCCCAGGTTCTCCACCAGCCAATCGTTGTTGTGAGCGTAGTTGTGAATCTGGTCGGGCATCACCCGATCGCGCATCATGTGGGCGTGATCGACGCGCGCCGACGCTTCTTGCTGCCAGACGGCGTCGACATATCGCTTGACCTTGGTGTAGGTATGACCCGGCATGTGCCACATGTGGGCAATGCCCGGCGCCGACTGCCCGCAGAGCGAAGCCGATTTGAGGGCTCGTTCCGGCTTTTCGCCATCCCAGAGATGGATGCGATAATGGTGGGCCGGGTGCATCGGGTTGGCGGCATGGACCTCGCGCAACAGCGCGTCGACCGCCTCGTGGCTTTCG
>DASZUP010000052.1:0-4217 GCA_035547635.1 Pirellulales bacterium | reverse complement strand
ACCCGGCCGACGGAAAATCGATCGACGAGTTTATCGGCGTAGCGCCGGTGACTTGCGTCGCCTATGCACCGGACAACCAGACGCTGGCCAGTGGCGGCGGCAATCACAGCGTCAAGCTCTGGCTGCACACCTCCGCCGCGCCGACGAAGAACTTTGCCGGCCATACGGGACCGGTCTACTCGGTGGCGCTGAGTCCCGACGGCAAGGCGATCGCCTCGGCCAGCGCCGATCAGACGATTCGCTTCTGGGACATCGCCTCAGGCGGTCCGCTCAAACAGCTCTCCGGGCATCAGGGCTCGGTCTATGCCATCGACTACAGCCCTGATGGCAACTTGTTGTTCTCAGTCGGCGCCGACGCGACGGCGCGGCTTTGGACAGTGGCCAGCGGGCAGGAGCTGAAAAAATTCGCCGGCTCCGAAGCGCCGCTCTATACCGCCTCGTTCAGCCCCAATGGCGCCTTGGCGGCGGCGGCCGGACTGGCCAAGATGATCTACGTGTGGGAGGTCGGCTCGGGGCAGTTGAAGCTTTCGATCACCGGCCACAGCGATCATATCTATCGCGTCGTGTTCAACCCGGCGGGCACGCGGTTGATGTCGACCGGCTACACCGGACATGTCTTCGTCTGGGATCTGGCCAACGGCAAGCAGCTCTTCACGACCAAACTTCCTTCCGCCGCCAACTTTGCCGTCTACTCGCCCGACGGCGCCCGGGCCCTGGTCTCGTGCGCCGACGGCAACGCCTACTTCATCGACCTGCCGGCGGAAGCCCGCTGAACGACGCCAACGATTTTGGCGTTTGCCGGCAGTGGTTTAGTTTGCCCCGTGGCGAAGAAGGTCAAGTAACGCCCGCAGTGGCATTCGCCGGCAACCGTCCAATTCCACAGGGCAAGCGGCTGGAGTCAGCGCAGCAAGCGGTAGCCGCGACGGCGGGCGAGCAAGAGGGCGCCGCTGATCAGTGCCGCTTGGGACAATCCAACGCTGAAAGAAAACAGGGCGTTCCAGAAAAGCTGTTCTTGGCGTTGCGAACTGGTAAAGGCCAAGGCCCAGGCAAAGCCAAGAACGCCGGCGGCGAACAGCGCGCTCGCCAGCCGCAGCCAGGGCCTGCCGCAAGTCAGCACAGCCCACACGACGGTCAGCGTCGTTGCGGCCAGCGTGAAGGCGGAGAAGAACACCGTTTCGAGCGAGTTGACGGGAGCGTCGAGGGCTCGCGTCCAGGCCGGCAGCGATTGCCGTGCGAGCCATTGGCGGCAGTTAACCGAGGCGCCCAGCACCAGCGACAGCACTGTAGCCAGCAACAGCAGGTGCATAATCTGAAACTGGCGAGCGCCGACTTCGCTTTGACGTTCATCGGCCGTCAGTCGTCTGAGTTGCACGCCGCGGCGACCGACTGCCCGCAGCGCCGCGGTCAAGCACAGGACCGTCAGGAGGGCGAAGCCGCCGACCGCGGACAGCTTGAAGTAGAAGGAGTATTTCCGGCCGAAATTGCCGTAATACGACCAGTCTCGCAGCATGAAGTACAGGTACGGCTGATAGATGAAGCACCAGCTCGCCAGGCACGCGACTGTCGCCAGCCAGCGGACGGCGAACCGATGCTTGCTTACGGCCATCCAGACGCCGAGCAGACCGACGTCGGCGCCAAAGCAGGCGAGCAGAGTCGCGGAGATAACGACCTCGTACTTCGAACCGCGAAGCAAGAAATTCCCGTGCGTTTCTTGATACGCCATGAGAGCGAAGACAATCCCATGCAGACCGACAAGCAAGCAAGGGCCCAGGCATTTGCGAAATACGGCCGCCATGCGGGAATTCTACATTCGTAAAAGTTCTGCCACGCGGATCACCCGGCGATAGAGTCTTGTGCCGATCTCGACGATCCAGAAACCGGCTTCGACGGTCTCGTAGACCAACACCATCGCGATATAGAACGATGCGGCCCCCAGCGTCGCGAGCACGAAGAACACGACGCCCCAGGCAATGGCGGGCCAGCAGTCCGGCGGAATCACGAGCACCAGCACGGCCGCAATCAGCGTGAGCTTGAACAGGGCCGCAAGCGAAAATTGAAAGCGGCGGTCGGCGTTCATGGAACTGATTCTTTCCGGCGCCGCGTCAAAAAGTCAACGTCGGTTTTCGGAGGCGCCCGTTTACCTCGTCCCCATTATAATGCCTGCATGTTAAAACCTCGCTCCGTCCTGGTTCAGCAATTTGGCGAAATCTGCCGCGAACGGTCAAGAAAATGACGCGGCGATCGGGCTGCAGCGTTGTGACCTGCTGTCAACGGCGAGGTAATTGTCGCGGCGGCGTGATTACCGTAGCATGAGCGTCCCGCTTGTGTTGCGTCGGCCGCCCGGCGCTTTGCGAGCAAGGGCTCGCTCGCTTCACGACTTTTGAGGCGACCGCGCTACGCTGAGGCGCGGCGGTCCGTTCCCAACGAGAGAAACCCAGGTCCTTGCCATGCGACATACGCCAATCGATGCTTCCCTGTTCGTCGAAAACCGCGCGCGGCTGAAGAAACTGCTGCCGAAACACTCACTCGCCGTCGTCAACAATAATGACGTGCTGCCGACCAATGCCGACGGCGTGCTGCCGCTTGTGCCCAGCGTCGACCTGTTCTTTCTCTCCGGCATCGAGCAGGAAGAGTCGATCCTGGTGCTCTCGCCCGATGCACACGACGAAACGCTGCGTGAAGTGCTGTTCCTGCGAGAATCGAGCGAGCTGCTCAAAACCTGGGAAGGGCATAAACTGACCAAGGACGAGGCGCAGGCGATCTCGGGCATTCGCACGGTGAAGTGGCTGAGCGAGTTTCCCAAGACGTTCCGCATGCTGATCTGCGACGCCGAACAGGTCTTTCTCAACTCGAACGAGCATCGCCGCGCCGTGGTCGAAACGGAAACGCGCGAGGCGCGGTTCGTGGCCGAATGCCAGCGCCAGTATCCGTTGCACGATTATCGCCGGCTGGCGCCGCTGATGCACCGGCTGCGCGTAACCAAGCTGCCGGCCGAGATCGAACTGCTTAAGCAGGCGATCAAGATCACCGACGAAGGCTTCCGGCGCGTGCTGAAGTTCGTCAAGCCGGACGTGACGGAGTTCGAGATCGAGGCGGAATACATCCACGAGTACGCGCGGCAGCGGGCCAAATTCGCCTACACGCCAATCGTGGCCTCGGGCGCCAATAGCTGCGTGCTGCACTATATCGCCAATGACCAGCCTTGCCGCTCAGGCGACTTGCTGCTGATGGACGTGGCGGCCAACTATGCCAATTACAATGCCGACCTGACGCGCACCATTCCCGTCAACGGGCGGTTCACCCAGCGGCAACGCGCCGTGTACGACGCCGTGCTGCGCGTGATGCGGGCCTCGCTGGCCGGCGCCGTGGTCGGCAAGCTGCACCGCGATTGGACTCGCGAAGCTCAGGCCATGATGAACCAGGAGCTGCTCGGCCTGGGATTGATTACCGAAGAGGACGTCAAGAAGCATACGCACGAAGAGCCCGCCTGCCGCAAGTATTTCATGCACGGGCTGGGGCATCCGCTGGGACTCGACGTGCACGACGTCGGGCTGATGCACGAGCCGTTCGCTCCCGGGTGTGTGCTGACCGTCGAGCCGGGCATTTATATTCCCGACGAAGGCTTCGGCATCCGGCTGGAAAACGACGTGCTGGTGACGGAGAACGGACCGGTCGATCTGATGGCCGACATCCCGGTCGAGGCGGATGAGATCGAAGCGCTGATGAATGCATAAGCGGCAGGCGGCAAGCAGAGACGGGCTAGAGATGTCTGTACTCTAATTATTTCGGCCCGGTCTTTCCCCGCCGGGCGCGACATTTGCGGCCCTGAGCAAAGGGACGTCGAGCCGCAACCCGCGGCGGTACTGCGCGGCGGCCATCAAGCCAGATAGGCGTACAAAGTATAATCGTACCCCGGCAATGCGAGATGCGGCGCTGGCGGACGATAAAGCGAGAGAGAATGCGGCATTTGCCCGAGGAGGGGCCGAGGAGGGAAAGATGCATTCTGACGAAGGCGCCACATCAAACGCCAATCGTGCACGGCGCCTTCACATTCCCGATCTCATCTGGGCGCCTTTGGCCGCCGGCAGCCTGATTCTGATTCCGGGCTTGCTCGGGTTGGCATTTCACCAGCCATGGCTGTTCCCGAGTCTCGGGCCGACGGCGTTTTTGCAGGCGGAACTGCCGCACCTGCCTTCGTCTCGGCCTTACAACATCGT
>DASZUP010000051.1:0-5438 GCA_035547635.1 Pirellulales bacterium | reverse complement strand
TCGGGCTCAGTTGGCAGGCGCTACGTTAAGCCGAGCGGAACGCAACACGTTCAACCGCTCGCGCCGCGCTCGTCTGGTCCCAAACTGGCCAATGCGGCGCGAAGCTGCGCCTGGTCCGTTTCCGGGACGTGTTCCAGCCCGCGCTCCAGCAGCGTGCGGGCGATCTCGATTCGATGCAGCTTCATGGCCCGGCCGGCCAACACCAGGTAACTGCCGTAGTCATTGGGCACGGCCGCCAGCAGGCGATCGGCAATTTGTCCGGCCTGCGGTTCCAGCTTCACGCCCAGAGCTGCTTCGTAGTAATTGCCCACCTTGTCCAGCGCGTTGCGACGGTGCAGGGCCAATCGAGCGGAAGGGCCCAAGTGCTCTTCCTCGGCCGCCACGCGATCGGCCAGAGACAGGTACGCACCGATCGCCCGACCGGCGTCGGCCACGATGTCGCCGGTATTGTCCAGGATGACCTGGTACTGCTGCCGGTCGACCAGCACGTCCAGCATTAACGGCAGCAACTGCTTGCGCGTCTTCCGTTGCGCAGGCCCGCCTTCGCCCAGTTGTTCGAAGACGTTCAATAGCCGTAGCGGCGAATAAAGCCGTTTATTGAGCGCCACCATCGTCTCCAACGCGGCCTGATCGGCGGTTCCTGCCAAGGCGGCGGCCTCGACGGCGTCACGTCGCGATTCCATCGCCTCCGCGGCCGGCGGGTAGGCCGTACTGAGTTCTTGCAGATAGGCCAGCAGCAGCGAGAGCCGCGTGGCGCCAAAGTCCGGCTGTGCTTCGGCGCCGTGGTCGAAGCACCAGAGGTACTCGGCAAGCGCTTCGGCGTACTGACCCGCTCTTGCCAGACGCAGGGCCTCGTCGAGCCGTACACTCGGTTCCAGGTTTCCGGCCGACATTGAGTTCTCCGGATACATGCGGTTGCTCATGAAAAAACGCGGCGACGGAGACCTATTCGATCAGCCGCCGCCGCGTCTGGCAATTCCAAAGTCCTCGGCATCCGGCGAGGACTCCTCGTTCCCATTAGTTGCTGTTGGCCGTCACGCCCGGCCAGTCGTCGGTGCGGAACGGCGTGAGCGGCAGGCCGCTGGCGCCATACACGTTGCACACCGGGTTGTCAGCCCAGGCATAGCGGACGGCGACCGGCTGCTTGACTTCATCCGACCAGACCTCGATCGTGTTCGGTCCGACGATTTTGGCTTTCGCGGACACGAACTTCTTGTCCTCGCCGGCAATGGCAAAGCCGCGCGGTTCGTTCACATCGAACGTTCGCAGTCCGTTCGCGTGATCGAGCGTAATCACGATCTTGCCGTCGTGTTGCTCCATCGACTTGTACTGCGGGCTGTGATAGGGCACGTCAACGCCGTAATCGCGCGCCAGCGCCCAGCGCGCCAGTCGCTTGCCGACGTCCTGCTTATTGCGCGGATGGATATCTTTGCCTTCGCCGATGTCGATGATCACCGCTTCGCCCGTATTGGGCAGCTTGCTCATGGTCATCGTCTGGGCCTCTCGCAATTCGGCCCAGGCGCTTTCAGCCGGTTCGGCCTTTTCCGCCATGAAGTCGGCCAGTTGCACCCAGTAGAACGGGAAGTCGCCGATGTCCCACTCCTTGCGCCAACTGGAGATCATCAACGGGAACAAGTCGCGGTACTGATAAGCTCGGCCGGCGTTCGACTCGCCCTGATACCAGATCGCGCCGCGGATGCCATAGCCGATGGTCGGCTTCAATACGCCGTTGTAAATGTTCGCCGGGCGATGATTGCCATGCAGCAGCGCGTCAGGGCTTTGGGGCGGCCGCGGCGGCTGCTTGCCTTCGGCCTTGGCCTTGGCGGCCTCTTCTTTCCAAGCGGCCAGCTTTTCTTCGTACGCGGCTTTCATCTGCGGTACGCTTTTTTCGATCTGTTCCCAGCGCGCCAAGAGCGGCTGGTACTTCTCGTCGGCGGACAGGATATCGCGAGCGATCCAGGCTTCGCAGGCCGAACCGCCCCAGGAGTCGTCGATCAAGCCGATCGGCACGTTCAGCGTCTGATTTAATTGCCGGCCGAAGAAGAACCCGACCGCCGAAAACTGCTTGGCCGTCTCGGGCGTACACAGCTCCCATTGGCCTTTGAAGTCCGACTGCGGTTCCTGCGTGCCCACCTGCGGGACCGAGATCAGACGGATCTGCGGGAAATTCGCGGCCAGGCTCTCGAGATCGCCGTCAACGGCCTGGCCGAGCGACCATTGCATGTTCGACTGGCCCGAGCAAAGCCAGACCTCGCCGACCAGCACGTCTTCCAGCTTGATCTCGTTCTTGCCCTTGATGGTCAGCGTATGGGGGCCGCCGACTTTGAGCGGGTCGAGCGTGACGAGCCACTTGCCGTCGTCGCCGGCTTTGGCCGTTTTCGTCTGGTCGGAGATCAAAACCGTTACCTCTTCACCCGGCTCCGCCCAGCCCCAGACGCGGTCGGGCGTCCCCTGTTGCAAAACCATGTGGCTGCTGAAGATCGCTGGCAGTTTCACGTCGGCCGCGGCGGTGCGGCAAAGCAACGCAGGCAAAGCCAGGGCCAGTGTCCAAAAGATCGGGCCCCAGCAAGTTGAGCGGAGTCGAGATTGTCTCGAACGGAAAGTCATCAGAGGTTCCTCATTGGGCGGGTCAGAAGGATGTAGCCGGTTGTGGCGATAGTGTAATTCACAGCGAACCCCGACGCCACCGGCAAGCGATGGGGTTGGGGCCGACCGGCAACAACTGCCGCGGACGCAATTGGCTGCTTGCCCTATAATTAAGCGAACCAGCCGTCACACCGCCAACAGCACGGAAAGGACATCGCACGCCATGACCGCCGTCAATCGCGAAAAGCAGATCAAGGAAGCCGAAGAGTTGCTGGGCGAGGGCGCCGACCGGATCGGCTTTGCCAAGGGGCTCTATTTCGGCCGCTTTCTCAATCGCAAGCTGCTCCCCTACCCTGATTTGCACGCCGACGCCCAGGTCACGGAGCTCGTCGAGAAAGTGCGGCAGTTCTGCGTGGACAAGGTGGACCCGGTGGCGATCGATCTCGATGCCCGCATCCCTGACGAGGTAGTTCGCGGCTTAGGCGAACTCGGAGTGTTGGGCGCGTGCCTGCCGAAAAGTTGCGGCGGGCTGGAGCTGAGTCAGACTTCTTACTGTCGCATACTCGAAGTGCTGGGCGGGCACTGCGCCAGCACAGCGCTGTTCGTCAACGCCCACCATTCGATTGGGCCCCGGGCGCTGGTATTGTTCGGCACGCCGGCCCAGCAGGAACGCTGGCTGCCGAAGATGGCCCGCGGCGAGTGGATCAGCGCCTTTGCCCTGACCGAGCCCGAGGCCGGCAGCGACGCGGCGAACGTACAGACGACGGCAACTCCTTCGCCCGACGGCAAGGGCTACCTGATCAACGGCCAGAAGCGTTGGATCACCAACGGCTCGCTGGCCCAGGCGCTGACGGTGATGGCCCGCACGCCGGTTCCGCACAGCGCCGAAACGAAGATCACGGCCTTCATGGTCACCCCCGACATGCCCGGCTTTGAAGTCGTCGAAGCCCGCATGCCCAAGTGCGGCGTGCGCGGCACCGCCACCTCGCGGCTGGCGTTCAAGGACATGTACGTGCCGAACGAGAACATCCTGGGGCAGCTTGGCAAAGGGCTGCGCGTGGCGCTCACCGTGTTGGACTTTGGCCGCACCACGTTCGGCGCCAGTTGCACGGGCGCGGCGAAGTTTTGCCTGGCTCGCGCTCGTCAACACGCCGCGACTCGCGTGCAGTTCGGCGAACCGATCGGCTCTTTCGAACTGGTCAAGGAAAAACTGGCCTACATGAAGGCCGGCGCCTTCGCGATGGAGTCGGCTACTTATCAGACTGCCGCGCTGATCGACTCGGGCGCTGAAGACTACATGCTCGAGACGGCGATGCTCAAGGTCTTCGCTACCGACGTGCTGTGGCGGATCGTCAACGACACAATCCAGATCTTCGGCGGCAAGGCCTACTTCACCGACGAGCCGTACGAGCGGATGATGCGCGACGCCCGGATCAACATGATCGGCGAAGGCGCCAACGACGTGCTGCGGGCTTTCGTCGCGCTGGTCGGCATGCGCGACGTCGGCCTGGAATTGAAAGGCGTGCTCGACGCGATCATGAACCCGTTGGCCAACCTCGGCAAACTCGGCGATTTTGCCGGCCGGCGAATTACGTCGATGCTGGGCCCGCCTGCCGTCGAAGTTCGCAGCGCCTTGCTGGAAGGCGACGCCGATCGTTTGTCCCGCCTGGTCAGTGCTTTCGGATCGAACGTCGAGAAACTGCTGCGCCGCTACCAGGAATCGATCCTCGATCGGCAGTACCAACTCGGCCGCGTGGCCGACGCAGTGATCGAGCTTTACGTTTCCAGTTGCGTGCTCAATCGGCTCGACGCATTGCAGACGGACAGTCACGTCGCCGCCGATGAACTGACTCGCAGCATGCAGATCGGCCGCTACTACTTGCAAACCGCCGGCCGCCGCATTCGCCGCGCCCTGGCCGATCTGTGGGATAACGACGACGAAGAGACGACACGCATCGCCAACCTCGCTCTTTAGCCGCCCGTTTGTTCCTTAATAGCCAACGGCTCATTGCCGCAGGGAACCGCTAATCTCCGCTGATTCACGCTAATCACAAAGGATTAGCGACGATTAGCGTCAATCAGTGGTTTCTCTTGTTGCCTCGTTGCGCAGTTGTAACGAGCAGTGAACGGCCGCTTGCGCCGGGCCTGCCTGTGGCGCCGGTCGTTCGCATTCTGCGGGCAGGTAAAATTCTTGCCGGATTCGCCAAGCCGATTAGGCTGGAGGGCAATCGCGACCCGCATCAAGGGCGACTTGTCCAGGGCGTTTGCAATTCGCGGTTCTTCTCTCCGGCGCCCATAACAAAGATTGAACGAGGCAGGAATGAATTTGCGACGCTCGTCTCAGGCCCGTGTGGGGCGAATCCGCAATCTCAACTCGCATCGACGCATGGGGCTGTTCGGTCTCTCGCGATACTTTGAATCTCTCGAAGATCGCTTGGCACTGTCGGCTGCGCCGATTCAAGTCACGACCACGGCCGACGTGGTCGATCCCAATGACGGTCTGACTTCTTTGCGCGAGGCGATCGAGCAGGCCAACGTTGCCGCCACGCCGCAGACGATCGTGTTGGCCGCTGGTCGCTATCAGCTCTCTTCCGCTGCAGGCGAACTCGAGATTAGCAGCTCCGTCACAATCGCCGGCGCCGACGCGATGTCAACCATTGTGGACGGTGGCGGCCAGGTCCGCGTGTTTCACATTGACGGCAGCGACGCGACGGTTTCACTCTCCGGGCTGACCATCCAGGGAGGCAACGCCGACGGCAACGGCGGCGGCATTCTCGATACTGCGACCGTTTCGCATTTGACGCTGACCGGCTGCATGATCAACGGCAACGCCGCCAGCGGCGATGGCGGCG
>DASZUP010000050.1:0-15094 GCA_035547635.1 Pirellulales bacterium | reverse complement strand
CGCGCCGCCTGCCAAGCCGACCAGCGAGGTGAGCAGTCCGATCCAGTGCAGCTCCGCGATCCGCTGCGTTCCCGCCAAGTACCAGACGCTGACGATGCCCAGCGCGCCGAAGGCGCAAATGATCGCCATGGCCGTAAAGTTCGACGATCGCCAGGCGCCGGCGAGGAACATCCGGACGGCTTTCGAGGCGCCGCGTCGGGGCCGCCAGATCCACGGCAGCAAGGCGGCGCACCACAGCCAAAACACGCCCAATCCCAACGCCAACGACCGCCATTCGGGCGCGCCGCCGAGCACGGCGGGCCAGCCGGCCAGATCGACGCCGGGGAATGCCAACGTGACGATTTCAATCCACTGGGCTTTCGCCGCGTCGAGGCGGACAAAGCCCGGCATCAGCGACTCAGGGAAACAAGACGCAAAGGCCAGGCCGGCCAGAGTGGCGGTGGTGGTGACCGCGTCCGGAATCGTTTGCTCGTCAAAATCGATAAACGTGCCGACGATCAGCAGCGAGAATAAGAACATGTGGCCTGCGTAGCCGATGTGCAGGGCTTGCCAGATATTGGCGGCGGGCGCCAGTCGCTGCAGACCGCCTTTGGCGTTGATCATGAAAGGCGGAAGCAGCGCAAGCTGGTCGATCTCCCAGTCGTACAGCCAGGCGAACAGCAGTCCGGTCATCAACTCCACGAAGATGGGCCGCAACCAGAAGCCGGCGCCTAATTCGCCGCTTTTGCGCCTCAGGCGATGCCAGCCGACTAGCGGCAGGCGGTCCGCCCAACCGTCATGCTTGTCTCGCGGATGAGCGCGGAGCCAGGGGCTCTCGCGGCGAGGCGTGAAGGCCCAGGCGTAAATGGCCAGGTTCGCCAGGTTGCCGACCAGCACGCCGACGGCGAACAGGGCGATCAGCCGGAACTCCAACGGTATGCCGAGAATCGCGTTCACGCCGGTTCCGTCCGCGGGGCGAGTTGCAAACGCTGTACGATCTCGGCTGCGATTTCCTCCGGCGAGCGGCGGTCGGCGTCGACTGCCAGGTCCGCAGCTTGCTCGTAGAGCGGTTCGCGCTGCTGCAACAAATGGATGACTTCTTCCGCGTTGCCGCGCGAGGTCAGGTTGGGTCGTCGAGCCGCCGTGGTCGTATCCGCCGCCAGGCGCTCGAGAATCGTTTCCGGACCGGCTTGGAGCCAGACGACGCGGGCAAAGTCCTTCAACAGCCCGCGGTTGCTCTCCCGCAGCACGACTCCGCCCCCGGCTGCGATTACCAACCGCTCGCGACGGAGTAGCTGTGCGAGCGTATCGGCTTCGAGATCACGAAAGACCGGCTCCCCTTCGTCGGCGAAAATGGCGGCAATCGACTTGCCGGCCCGCAATTCGAGTTCCACGTCGGCGTCGACCCAATCCCAAGCGAGCGCCAGCGCCAAATGACGCGCCACCGTGCTCTTGCCGACGCCGCGATAGCCGACGAGAACGATGGGACGGCCCAAAGCGGCGGAAGCAGAACGCTCGTCGGCTTGCTCGGGTTCGGAAGGCATGCTTAAAACGCGCTGGGGCCAGATCCTCTTAATACTTGGCCGGACCGATGGCGCGCTTCAAAACCTCGCGCATCAACTCGGTCGGCGGTTCCTGTTCGGTGAACAGCTTGAATTGCAACGCGGCCTGGCGAATGAACATCTCCACGCCGGTGATCACCGTGCAACTCCGCGCCCGCGCCTCTTTGATCAGCAGCGTGCTCTCCGGGTTGTAGACCGTATCGAAGACGAGCATTGACGGCTTCAGGTAATGCTTGTCGTACGGCGCTTCGTCGACGTTGGGATGCATGCCGACGGGCGTGCAGTTGATAAGGATGTCGACCCAGAAATTGTGCCGGCCCGCCCAATCGACCGCCTTGACCGAGAGGGCGTCGGCCAGCCGATCCGCGCGTTCTCGCGTGCGGCTGGCGACGACGACCTCGGCGCCGCGGCGCTGCAGGCCGAAGGCGATTGCCTTGGCCGCCCCGCCGGCGCCCAGCACCAGGGCGACCTTGCCGTTGAGATCGTCCGGCGTCGCCGCGCCGCTCTCCTGCAAGGCGGCGGCCAGGCTGTCCATGGCGGCGCGATAATCGGTGTTGTAGCCGGCGACCTGCTCCCCCTCGAACAGCAGCGTGTTGGCGGCCCCCACCCCGCGAATGGCGCCGTCCACCTTCGTGACGCGCTTCAACACGGCTTCCTTGTGGGGAATGGTGACGCTCAAGCCTTTGATGTTCAGCTCCCGCGCATCGTCGAGAAAGTTTTGCAGATCCTCGCGCGGAACCCGGAACGGGAGATAGACCTTGTTCATCTCCAGTTTGCTGAAGGCGGCGTTGTGAATCAGCGGGCTGAGGCTGTGCCCGATCGGATCGCCGATCACGCCATAGACCTCGGTCTCCGCGTTGATCTCATCGTAGCGATAGACGTCGCGCATCTGCTCGAAGCTGAGCTGCCCTGGCGCCAAGGCTCGCTCATGGTGGAACGTGGCGTAGGTGAACGGCGCTCCATACCGGCCGGAGAGCACGCGCGAAGGGACCCCGATATCTCCCATGCACAACCCGACGGTCGGAACCTTGCTGTTCTGCACCAGCTTCAACATCCGCAAGTTGTCGTGCGGATGGTTGGCCAGCGTGGCAAGCTTGACGATGTCGGCGTCGAGCGCGGCCAGCCGGGCGTGCACTTCTTCCAGATTTTCGGGCGTCTTGCGAAAGTCGTGCAGGCTGACGATTCGCTTGGTCTTGCCGTAGCGCGGTATGGCCGCCGCGGCGTCTTCTTCCAAGTCAACGTATTCGACCCCCTCGGCAATGGCCGTGCGGAGGAGCATGCGGCGCTCGTCTTCCGAGCCGCTGTACTTGCCGCCGTCCTGCGGCCGCCGCAGCGTGACGATCACCGGTCCGGGCCGATCGGGAAGCAAACGCTTCAGATTGACGTGGCCGTTGATGTAGTCCAGCCGCAATTCGACCAGCGGGGCGCCCTGGTCGACCAGATGCTTGTGTTCCGCGATGACGTGCCGATGACGGCCGCGTCCGATGCTGACGCAAATCATAGGAGAAGAGTCATGGGATGGTCGGCTTCTTGAGCGGCGGCCTTCGCCGCCCAAGCGCCAAGTCGTTCCGAAAGCCTGTTATTGTAGTATAAACTGCGGTCCAGTGCGCGACTGTTTTTCCCGTCGGCGACATCGCCGCGCCGTTGGAGCCGCCCAGCGCCGAACTGCATTTCGAACGGCGTCGGCCGCGCTGCCCAAGGGGCCGGCTGGGGCCCGAGTGGCGACTCGAGCGAAAACCGGCCCGACGCTAAACACTTGCGGCTTAATTTCTGATGTGGCATATTCGGGAATACTGATGGCTGAACGGCCCTCTGGCTTCTCGCGTTGCAGCGCCGGCAAGGATCCGGCGCCGCTTCTGTGCGAGAGCGGCGAGCCCGCCGCCGTCATGCGCACTTCCCTGAGCCGCGAAAGGATTTCCGAGGCAATGCAGATCTGGCCGGCAATCGATCTACGCGGCGGGAAATGTGTCCGTCTGCAACAAGGCGATTACAACCGCGAGACGGTGTTTGGCGAAGATCCCGCCGCGATGGCTCGCCATTGGACGGATCAAGGGGCCGAATTTCTGCACCTGGTCGACCTGGACGGGGCGCGCGACGGGCGGCCGACCAATTTGCCGGCCATACGAGCTATTGTGGACGCCGTCGACGTGCCTTGCGAGCTGGGGGGCGGCGTTCGCGACGAAGAGACGATCGGAGCGTTGCTGGAGTTGGGCGTCGCCCGACTGGTGATCGGCACCAAAGCCCTGGCCGAGCCCGACTGGTTTCGCAGCATGTGCCGGCGGTTTCCCGGCCGGCTGGTGCTCGGCATCGATGCCCGCGACGGCCGCGTGGCGACCGAAGGCTGGCTGGAAACGAGCGAAGCGCTGGCCACCGAACTGGCCGCGCAATACCAGGATGAGCCGCTGGCCGCGCTGATCTACACCGACATCGCCACCGACGGCATGCTGGCCGGGCCGAATCTGGCGGCCATGCAAGAGATGCGCTCGGCCGTCAAGCTGCCCGTCATTGCGTCCGGTGGCGTGACCAGCGCCTCGGACGTGACGGCGCTGGCGAATTTGCCGGTGGCCGGCTGCATTATCGGCCGGGCCTTGTACGAAGGAAAGCTGCAATTGGCCGACGCGTTGGCGGCGGCCCGGGAGGTGCAAGCTCACTGACGCATTTCGACTGAATCCTATTTCAGACGTCCTGTGATTCGCCTTCGGGGGAAAGCAAGATCGCAGGCGGCCTGGCGCCGCTGACGAAGCGTTGGCCTTTTCGCGAAATTGAATCCGGGACGCCGCAAGTCCGTGCTGTGACCGTTCAATTAGATGGCAACTCTTGGCGATCAAAGGAAGCTTCTATGGCGCAACGCAATGTCGCAGATATTCGTAATATTGTTTTTTGCGGTCACGGCTCGGCGGGAAAGACGACGCTCGTCGACAAACTGCTGGAGAAGACCGGCCAGGTCAATCATCCGACCAGCGTCGACGACGGCACAAGCTTCTGCGATTTTGACGACGAAGAGAAGCATCACAAGTACACCATCGAAGCCAAGCTCGTCCATTTCGACTACGGCGGCAAGCATTTTCAGGTTTTTGACACGCCGGGCTACCCCGACTTCATCGGCCAGACGATCGGCGCCATGCGGGCCGTAGAAACCGCCGCCATCGTGATCAATGCCCACTCGGGCATCGAAGTCAACACGCGGCGCGTGTTCAAGGAAGCGGGCAAAGCCGGGCTGGGCCGGATGATCGTGCTCAGCAAGATGAACGGCGACAACATCGACTACGCCGGCTTGTTGGAAAGCATCAAGTCGATGTTCGGCCCGGCCTGCATTCCGCTCAATGTCCCGCTGGGCGTCGGCGCCGATTTTCGCGGCGTAGCCAGCACCTTGAACCCGCCGGCGGATGCCAAGGACGCCGCCATCGACCCGGCCAGCGTCAATACGGCCCTGATCGAGGCCATCGTCGAGCACGACGAAGAGGCCACGGCCAAGTACTTCGAAGGCGTTCCTCCCAAGGCGGAAGACCTGCCCCGGCTGGCGATGGAGGCGGTGGCCGAAGGCAACTTGATTCCGATCGTGTGCGTCGCCGCCAAGGCCGAGATTGGCGTGCAGGAACTGCTCGACGCCCTGATTATGTGTACGGAGCCGCCCAGTCAGATCGAACGTAAGGCCAAGAACGAAGAGGGGCGGGAGGTCGAGGTAAAACCCGATCCTGAAGGACCGCTCGTGGCCCAGGTGTTCAAGACCCGCGTCGATCCGTTCGTGCAGAAGTTGAGCTATTGCCGCATTTACTCGGGCACGCTCCATAAAGACGACACGATCACGGCTTCGACGGCGCGCAAAGGACTGAAGCTCTCCCAGATTCTTCGCGTGCAGGCCAATCATACGGAACCAGTCGATGCAGCCGGCCCGGGTGAGATCGTCGCCTTGGCCAAGCAGGAGGACTTGCACACGGGCACGACGCTGGGAACGTTGCAACTGCCGCCGCTCGACTTCCCCCGCCCGATGGTCGGTCTGGCCGTGACGCCGAAAAGCCGCGGCGACGAAGGCAAGCTTTCCAGCGCCTTGCACAAGCTGGTCGAAGAAGAGCCGACGCTGCGTTTGGACCGCGACTCGCAGACGCAGGAACTCGTGATGACCGGCATGAGCGAATTGCACCTGCAAGTGATTCGCGAGCGGCTCAAACGTCGCGACAAGGTCGAGGTCGACACGCACGACCCGAAAATCCCCTATCGCGAAACCGTCCAGGCGACCGCCGAAGGCAGTTACCGGCACAAGAAGCAAAGCGGCGGCCGCGGCCAATTCGGAGAAGTTCACATTCGGATGTTTCCCTTTCCTGAGGGGGCCGACCCGGAAGAATTCGCCAATAAAGAGCGCTTTCCGTCGATGCGCAGTTTTCAGTACGATCCGACGCACAATTTCCTCTGGGTCGATTCGATCGTCGGCGGCACGATTCCCAACAACTTTCTGCCGGCGGTGCAGAAAGGCTTCATGGAACGCATGGAACGCGGCGTGATCGCCGGGTACAAGGTGAAAAACGTCTGCGTTGAAGTCCACTTCGGCAAGCACCATCCGGTCGACAGTTCCGAAGCGGCATTCAAAACGGCCGGCTCAATGGCCTTCCGCAACGTCTTTCAGGAGGCCAAGCCCGGCTTGCTCGAGCCGATCGTCGTCGTGCACGTCACCGTGCCGGGCTCGAAGCTGGGAGATATCAATAGCGATATGTCAGGCCGGCGGGGCCGCGTATTGGGGATGGATTCCGCCGGCGGCGACTTGCAGACCGTCACCGCCGAGGTTCCGCTGGCGGAAGTGACCAACTACGCCCGCGCCTTGTCCAGCATTACCGGCGGCCAGGGAAGTTACACGATGGAGTTCAGCCGCTACGACGTGGTCCCCGGCAACGTGCAGAAGGAGATCATCGAGAAAGCGGTGCTGCACCCGGAAGAGGAGGAATGAAGGGCGGCGTTCATTTTCCGGCTTTCCCTCAATTTCGTTTGATTTCCGGCCGAACACAACTTCCAGATACCTTGATTTTGGCGGTCGCGCGGCCTACGATTGCCGAAAGCGTGAGTTTACCTTGGGTGAGCTAAGGCCACTGGGCGAAGTTTAACGTGCGGGCGGGCTCTCCTGCCCCGTCCCGCGACGGCACTTTCGGCTAACAGGCGGTGTTCATTATGAACCGCGAACTTTCGATCTCTTGGGCCCTGTTCGCATGGACGCCGCGCTGTTGTTCGGCGTGCTCCTGTCCGGCGTAACCGGACGTATTCTTCTTCGCCCAGCCGCCGTTTCGCTTCCATCCTCTACGTCGTCTGCCGCGCGCGTTGCCGCCAGATTCTTCAACGCCGCGGGGAGCAACCCGCCATGGCTTCCGACTTCCGACTCAAAGAACAGTTGCCCGAGTTGACCAACCGTATCGTCGAGACCTACAGCGAGGTCGGCACGATCAATCACTTGGGGCACTGCCCGCTGCCGAACTACGAAGTCGTCATCGAAATCATCGAGGACTTGAAAGAAATCCTCTTTCCGGGATACCGCCGTCGGGAGGGGCTGCACCTGGGCAACGTCACCTATCATGTCGGCGACCTGATCGACGGATTACACGATAAACTGACGACCCAGATCGGCCGGGCGCTGCGCCACGAGGCGGTGCGAGACTGCAGCCCGGACTATGACACGGATTACGAGGCCCTCGGCCAGGCCAAGGCAATTCAGTTTCTCGAGCATCTGCCCGAGATCCGCCGGGCATTGGCGCTCGATGTGCAGGCGGCCTACGAGGGGGATCCGGCCGTACGTTGCCCGGACGAGATCATCTTCTGCTATCCGGGCCTGGAGGCGGTCACCGTTTACCGGCTGGCGCATATCTTATGGGATCTCGATGTGCCGCTGATCCCTCGCATGATGACCGAGTGGGCGCACGGCAAAACGGGGATCGACATTCATCCGGGCGCCACCATTGGGCGGTACTTCTTCATCGATCATGGCACGGGCGTCGTGATTGGCGAGACATGCGAAATCGGCGAACATGTCAAGCTGTACCAGGGCGTAACCCTGGGCGCGTTGAGCTTTGCCACGGACGGCGAAGGGAACCTGGTTCGCGGAACCAAGCGGCATCCGACGATTGAGGACCGCGTGGTGATTTATGCCAATGCGACCGTGCTTGGCGGGCAGACCGTCATCGGCCACGATACGGTCATCGGCTCCAGCGTCTGGCTTACGCGCAGCGTCGAGCCGCACACCACGGTGGTCCTGGAGAAGCCTAAGCTCCGGATGCGCGCGGAGCATGAACTCAACCAGGAAACGGCGAACTATCAGATTTGATGCGGGGTTCCGCTCGGATCACGGCTTTCCGTCGCCGCGGACGTCATAGCAGAACAGGACGTCCTGATCGCGGAGATAGAGCCGCCCGTCGGCGACGACCGGATGAGGCCAACTCGGTTTAGCGCTACGATCGGGCTGATCGAACCGGCCCAGCAGTTCGAACTTTTCCGGCGCGGCCTTGACCAGGCTGACCGGCCCTCTTTCGCTACGGCAAAACAGCATGCCGTCGGCATAGGTCAGCGAGCACTTGCCGCAGCTCCGGTCCTTCCACTGCAGCTCGCCGGTCTTGTAATCCAGGCAAGTCAACACGCCCGGGTCGTCGCTGCCGTACAGGTAACCGTCGATGAGCAACATGCCGCCGTGATGATTTTTCATTTGCTTGGTGAAATAGACCTCTTCGGCCTGGAACTGGCGGCCGCGCCGCTTAACTCGCACCAGCCCGCCGCCCGTGCCGTAGCCCGACGAGGCGAACACGTCGCCATCGGCAAATAGCGGCGTCGAGGCGTTGGCGGTGCCGTTGGCTGGCGCGTCGTAACGCCACAGGAATTCGCCGTTCTTGGCGCTCACGGCGATCACTCCCTGTTTGGTGAACTGGACGTACTGCGGAACTCGGCTGATCTCGACCTTGATGATCGACGAGTAGTCGGCCACGTCGCCCACCTTGGCCTCCCAGACCGGCTTGCCGTTCTTTTTTTGCAGCGCCAGGATCGTGGCCTGCGGTCCGCCGGGGGTGCAGATTACCCAAGGGCCGTCAACCAGGACTGATTCACTGTAGCCCCAGCCGCCGACCTTACCGCCGAACTCGCCGACCAGATCGCGCCGCCAGGCAATCTCCCCCGTGCTTGCGTTGCAGCAGAGCAGGTCGCCATTCAGGCCCAGCGCATAGATGCGATCGCCGTCGACGGTTGGCGTGGAGCGGGGACCGGGATATCCCCCGCCGCCGTGACGAACCGGGCCGATCGCCGTGGCCCAGACCTGCTCGCCACGTTTGGTGCGGTCGAGCGCATAGACCCATTCCTGGCCCTCGCGGTTGCCCATTTCGTAGATCAGTTTGCCGCTGATGCTGGGCGTTGCGTAGCCTTCGCCCAAACCGCTCGCTTTCCAGAGCAACTGGGGGCCTTCTTCGGGCCACGCCTTGAGCAGACCGGTTTCTTGCGACAAGCCGTTGCGCAGCGGTCCGCGCCAGGCGGGCCAATCGCCCGACGACGACACGATACGGCGTGAATCGGCGCCCAACAGCGCCATGACGGCGACGGCAGCGAACAATAAGCGGAATTTCATGGCGGGCAGGTTCCCCGGTAGGAGTCTTCGGTAGGAACCTCTCATTTTGCATAACGGGCGCCACGCCGCAAGCTGATTCCTGCTGCCGGGGAGAATGCGATGCAACTGGGCCGGCGGAATGGGAGGCTCGCCGTCCAAGTGCGGCGGCGTTTGTGCGCTGCACACGGAGATGCTGCACACGGAGATAGCGAGGCGTGGACCGCCCTGCCCTTACGACCTGAAGCGGAAGTCGGCGGCAAAGTTGCGCCCGACGTCCACGCTAACTGCCCAGCGAGCGGATTTCTTGCTCTAACTCGTCCGTCAAGCGGGCCAGGTTGCCTTCAATGGTGACATTCCGGCACGGCTGCCTTAAGCGGCTATGACTACGCGCGAGCGGCGTTGCCGCGTTGATGCGCAGCGGGCGGCTGGGCAAGGCCAGCGGCGTTTGCGGGCCGCGGAGCTTGCTCTCGAGGCGGTCCCACTCTGCCAGACCTTCAGGAGTCGCCGCGTCGAAAGCCAAGCTTGTGCCGTAAGAATCGAGATGAATCATGTGCTGAGTCGAACCGTTCCAACGGTCGGTGCGAAAAGCGTCTGCGCCCGGTAACTGGCGAAAGACGACTTCCGCCCGCCGGGCCTGTTCCTGACGCGAGCGACCAGGCGGAGGCTGATCGAAATGCGGAAACTCGCTTTTCCTCTGTGCCTACAAGTTCAGTCGGCAAACGGAACGGCGCCCGATCAGCCCGAGTGAAGACAAATCTTCATTCGACGCCTGCGGTGCGCCGGTCGACCCGTCTGGCGAAGATAATCAGGCGCGGCCGAGTCGCTGCGCCGGCCCGGTTGAGGATATTCAGCTCCTATTGCGGTACTCGGCGCTGGCCAAGATGCCGGCCTGGATCGATTCCTGGGTGGCGCCAAGCTGCATTTGCCGCAGCCAGTAGTTGGCGCCGGTCGAGTCGAGTTGACGTCCCAGGTAGGATGAGAACCAGCCTTGGATCAGTCCGAGGCGATACTCGTCGCTGGTGACGAAGCCAATAACCACGCTCTGCTTGGAGTGCGATTGGATATAGTTGACCCAGAAGGCCAGCCCTGCGGCGTCGACTTCGCGGTTAAGGATGTTCTCGTAGAGCGCAGTCACCCAAGCTTCGTCCGGCGTGAGATTGGGATGCATTTGGCCGGCCGTACGGTAATACTCGACGGAGCCAATGATGCCGGCTTGCACCTGTTCCGGGCCGCCGGTCGCCTGCCAGATGGCCAGCCAGTAATTCAAGCCGGCGGCGTCGACCTCGCGGCCCAGATACTGCTGATAAAGATCGCCGATGATTCCCCCGCGCCGCTCGGGACTGGAAAGGAACAGGGTCGCCACGGCCTTGGGCGTTACGACGCCGTTGTCGATCGCCTGTGACCAGGCATGCCATTCATCGTAGGAAGGATCGCGGCCGAGCACGTCGTGATACAGATTGGCAACCCAGCCGCCGACGACTTCCTGTCCGTCTGCCGGCGGATCGAAATTGCCGACGATCGGCAACGCGAACTCATTGCCGAAAACAGCGACCAGGTCATGTCCTAACGGCTTAGGATCGAACGCGTGGTCGAGCGTGCTCACTGAGCCTGGAGATCGTTTGGCGCCGGTCGGGTCGTTGGAGATGAGCGCGTACCATTGACTTGTGCCGCTGGGAGTGGCCGCCGTGCCGCCCGGCACGAACAGCCCGATGTCGGTGATGCCGTCCATGTCCAGGTCGGCGGAGATGGGGCGAAGCTGCACGTTGGCAAAGCCAATACTGTTGGGCAACAGCGGTTGGACGTTGATCAATTTGTTCGTGTTGCCGGTCAAGTGTCCGCCGGGATCGAGCGCTGCCAGGTCGAAGTAGAACTTGCCGTTGGAATACGTTCCCAGGTCGGTTTTGCCGTCGCCGTCGAAATCGCCCGTGATCGGCAGACCGCGCATGTTGCCAGTCAGTTGGCCGCCCAACCCTACGTCGGCGCCGTCAATCACGTGGTCGCCGTTCATATCGAACCACCAGGTGGCGCCGTCGAACAAGCCAATCTCTTCGCCATCGGCGAGATTGCCGTTGAAGTTGCCGGCGACCGGCAAACCGTCAATGCCCAGAGGCTGGACGGCATTGACGTCTCCTTGCGACGTCTCAAGGGCGCCGTCGCCGTTCAGGTCCAGCAGCCATCGCCACTGGCCGTTGACGAAACCGTAGGCGCCGAGTTTGTCAAACCCGTTGACCACGCCGTGCGAATCGGGAAGTTTGCCCGCGAACAACCGATCGCTGGGATAGCCCAGCGTGAACACGGTATCGCGATTGACGGCGTCTGCATTTTGCGGATCAAAAATGAAGTTGCCGTTCAGGTCGATGGCCGCGCTGCCTGCACTGTACACGCCAAGTTCCGGGCGACTGTCAACGGTGAACCGCCCGGAGAACGAGCCGCCGGGTTTTCCGTCGCCGGAATTGAAGGCGCCGCCGAAGTTGCCGTCGAGCGCGTTGCCCGCGTTGTCGGTGATATGGTCATTGATCACCAGCGTATAGCGGTCGTCGGCCAGCGGAGTGGCGAAGTGCAACGTTACGACGCTCGTGCCGGGGACTCCGGCGACGGTCGAATCAGCGAAGGTGATTGAGTCGATCGCCACGGGGCCCGTGGCGTCGCCGACGAGTGAATAGTTGCCCTTTGTGGTCGCCAGAATCTGATTGACGGCCGGATACACAAAGTCCGCCCCGACGCGAACCGGCTGGTCGTGGAAGGTGATGTCCAGGCTGTTAACCAGCGGCGTTGGCGCCGTTACGTTCGCCTTGACCGCGAGCAAATCAAACGCCGGGCTGCCGGCGACCGTCACGTTATTGACGACCGGGCCCTGCGTATCGAGGAAGATCGTCAACTCTTGCGGCCCGGAAACGTTGCCGGCCAGATCTTCGGCCGTCACGAAGATATTCCGCACGCCGTCCAGCGGCAGGCCCAGCAAGGGATTGTTGAGGTCAAAGTTCGAAGTCAATCTCCACTGGCCATTGGCGAACGCGTTGGCGCCGTCGAGCGGCGTGGCCGTCGTCTGGCCGATCAGGATATCTCCCGGGTCGAACGTATTGTTCTGGTTGGCGTCAACATACGCCCGAATGATCGCATCTGCTTCGGCCAGACCGTAGAACGTCGGCGTGGCGTCGGTGGTGATGCGGTCGGCAAGCGTGGCCGACTGACTCGGCACGCCGGTGTCGCTCGGGCCGTCCAATCCCGTGTTGGCCGCGGGCGGCGAACCGAAGAACGCGGGCGGCGGCGCGGTGTCGACGGTGATATCGAGCGAAGTGCTGGTTGCGCCGAAGCCGCTCTCGTGGCCTTCGGTCGGATCGATCATCTGCACCCGGGCCGTGATGTGATTGATGCCGTCGGCCAGAGGCGTGGTGAACGTGTACTGATAAAGGCCCGGGAAACCCGCCACGGGCACGGCGAAGCCGACCGGATTGGCGGTGTCGTTGCCCAGGAAGATCGCCAGCCGGAAGCCCGAAGTCAAAGCATCCGGGCTGAAAGGAATGGGGATCACGCCGGCGAAGGGTGTGTCCGGAAGCCCGTTGCCCGGCAGGTCGTTGAGGAAAATGGCGTCGGTCAAGCGAACATAGATCGTCGGCGTGTTGATCTTCGTGACGTTGTCCAACTGCGAGCGGCCGGTATCGTCAGCCGCCGCGCCGGGCGGCAGATCGCCCGTGCCGGGGTTGCCGGCGATCGGCGGCGGCACGCTGCGAGACAATTCGACCAGCGTCGGGGCCGGCGGCGGCGTGTTGATGATGGTGACGTCGTAACCGTTGACCACGGCCGCGTTGGGAGTGCCGTCGGGATTAGCGCCGAAGACGTGCAGGAGATAGGTTTGTCCGGTGATGGCGGGCATCCGGATGCGGGCGTCGCCCGCTGCGCCTTCGGCGCCGTACTGGGCCGCGCCGCCCGAAGCTCTGGCCAGCAGGTTGCCGGCTTCGTCAAGCACTTCCAGATTGAGAATGCCGCCGGCCGGCAACAAGCCGGCTGCAAACAGGTCGAAGCTGACGTCAAAATCGAGCGTTCCGGTCTGCTGAGCCACGACGCGGTAATAGTCTTGATCGGCGGGCGTCGTGAGGAACTCGGCGTCGTTCGCGAAGATTGAGGCGTGCTGCACTTGCAGCGTGGCGCCGGCGCCGAGGAACGTGGCCGTCTCGCGAAACTCGTTCGGCTCATTGACGTCCGGGCCCATCACCAGCAAATTCGGCTTGCCGGCCGGCAGGGCCACGTTGGGCGACACGACCTGGATGTTCTTGTAGTTGATGTCGGGCCACTGCACCGCGCTTTTGAATGTGCGCACCGTACCCGTACCGGCTGCCGCGCCGCGATTGACGACGACGAATTCGTCCGCAGGCAAGGCGCCGCCGCCGGCCGCTTGAAGCACCAACGAGTTGTTGGCGCCCGTCGAACTGCCGTTCACGTTGATCAGCAGGTTGTCGATGTTGTTCGGCGCGAATTGAATGCCCGCGGCGGGAGTGATCTGGAACGTGTCTTGTCCGCCGACGCCGTTGACGGTGAGAATCTGAATGTCTGTGCCCAGGACGACCGGTTTGTACGCCGTTCCGTTGGTCGTGACGGTGACCGTGCCCGTGGCTGCCACGACATTGATCGCGTCGCGCCCGGAAGTTCCATTGACCGCCACCTCATCGGCCGTTCCGCCGCCTCCGAACAGGGTGAGTTGGCCTGTGACCCCGGTGAAGGCGAGCGTCGCCAGGTTGCCGGCGCTCTGAATGCTGCCGGAGCTGATGCCGGTCGGCGTGTACGTGGTCGTCTTGTCGGCTACGCCTGTGACGGTCAGGGCGGCCCCTGCCCCGCTGGCCTGATCGACGATCGAGGTCAAGCCGCTGAAGAACAAGTCCTTGGCGCCCGCCGAGGTGATGCTGGAGGCATTGAAGTTCACGCTGGTCAACGCGCCGCTGGGCGCCTTGTAGGTCAACGCGTCGCCAGGCGCGCCGCCGCCGTTGATGGTGATCGTCGGCGGCGAGGAGCCTGCGACGGCGCTGGCGTCGTAGGTGAAGGCGTCGTTGCCCGCGCCGCCGTCGGCGGTCACCGTGGCAAAGTTGCTCAGCGTCGCCGAGCCGTAATTGACGCCGCCGAGGAGGTCCTGAATGCTGATGGCGCCGCCGGCGGCATTGCCGATGCGGACAGCGTCGTCGCTTGACGTGCCGGCGAAGGAGAAAGCGTCGACTCCGCCGGTCGTGACGGTGTTGAACTCTCGCGCCGCCGCGGGGCTCATGCCGCTGAACACGATCGGAACCAGCGGAAAGGCGCCGCCGGCGTTCTGGTTCAGCAGGCCGTTCACCGCGCCGCTGTCAGGCGACGCGCCGACGGCGTAAGCGAAACTGTCCCCGCCCGCCGTTCCATCGACTCCGAACGTATCGTTGTCACCGGCCTGCCCGACCAGGTGCAGGCTTTCGGCGCCGGAAAAAATGACATTCGGGCGTCCGGCGACCGATTCCGTGACGATCCCGGCGCCCTGCGAGGTCGGCTGGACGAACAACTCGTCGGCAACGCCGGCGACGGCGTTGACGATCAGCACATCGCCCGGCGCGCTGGTCGGGTCGCTGCCGTTGACGGTTATGCTTTTCAATCCGCCGGGCGTGGCCCCGACCGGCACATTGGAGTTGTTCAGGTTGATCGTATCGCTGCCGGCGCGGCCATTGAGCACCAGGCTATCCTTGTTGGAAAACTCGTACGATTCCTGGGTGTCGATCGTCACCAAGCCGTTGGAGGCAAGCGAACCTTGGGAATAGTTGATGGCGTTGGCGGCGGCTGTCGCATTGACGATTGCCGTCGCCGCCGGAACCAAATCAAGTACGGGCGCCAGGTTCTGGAAGGAAACCGTCTGCACGCCGCTTGGGCCGGTGATGACGTCGCTCCCTTCGCCGTTGTTCGGTCCCACGCTGTAGACGTCGCTGGTTTGCACGTCTCCGCCGGTCTGCACGAGCTGCAGATTGTCGACGCCTGTTCCGCC
>DASZUP010000049.1:0-7661 GCA_035547635.1 Pirellulales bacterium | reverse complement strand
TGCAAAAGTCAAAATGTCCTGAAGCCATCTCCGGTTTTGCATTTTGCGTTTTGCATTTTGCATTTCCTAATCCGCCCGTTTGTCGTAGGCGGCAAGGGGGCAGTCGCTTGCGCACAGGCACGAGCGCCAGGGTTTCAGACGGAAGTGCGCGGCTCTCATTCCGCCTTCCGACTTCCGACCGCGCAAAGATGGCCAACTTCGAGAGGAAATGTTGGGGCGCCTTTGGCAGGACCGCCTTCGCAACGAAAAGAGCACACCCATAAGCGGGACCAGTTACAGCGCATGGAATACGCCTACTACCACGGCATGCTCGGCGATCGGTCGAGGTTCGGTGCGCATCGCGGCCAATGGCCTTGCCCCCCAGAGCCAGAGCTTGATTTATCGACCGACTTCCGCTCTGCTGACGCATATTCCGCCAGGGGCCATTGCGTCAAACCGCCCTCCTTGCTCCTCCCAGGAGTCACCGCTATGCGCTCCACCCATCTCGCCGTGTTGTTCCTGCTGTTGTTACCCATGCTGACTGCTTGCGGTCAACAACCGCCCGCGGATGCCGTCGCTCAAAAAGACGAGAAATCAGAAAACGCGCTTGCGGCGCCTGCTGCCGGAAGCGAGGCCGAGGAACCAGCAGACGGGCAACCGGCGTCTGACGAAGATGCCGGCGAGGCCAAGGCGATCGTGCGGCAGCTCGCCGACTTCTATCGGGAGAAGCAGAGCATTCAGGTCGACTTCTCTCAGGAAATTGTGATCAAACTCAACGGCATGGAGAAAACGCTCGAATCGCAGGCGAAAATCGCCGTCGAGAGACCCAACCGGATCGCCATCCGAAACGAGGAATCCGAACTCGGCGTCGACGTCGTTTGCGATGGCGAGCAGTTGTCGTTGAGCGTCCCGGCACTCAAGAAATATTCCCAATCCGCCGCTCCTGAGTCGCTCGCCGAAATCCTGAAAAACCCCGTGCTCAGCATGGGAAGCCAGAGCGGGAACGGACCGATGTTGGATATTTTTTCGGACGATCCCTATTCGGCTTTGATGAAAGGCGTCAACAAGGCGGAGTATGCCGGGCGCGAAAAAGTCGGCGATCTCGAGGTCCATCACCTCAAGTTCGAACAAGACCAATTCGACTGGGAGATGTGGGTCGCCGCCGACGCTCCGCCTCGGCTGGTGCAAGTCGCGTTGGATCTCGAAAAATCGCTGGCTGCCAGCGGCCTTTCCCAAGAGCAACTCAAGGACTCGCAGTTGACTTCGCTTCAAAAGTATGAGCATTGGAAGTTCGACGCACCGCTCGATGAAAAGCTCTTTGCCTTCGAGCCGCCCGCCGACGCAGAGAAGGTGGACAGCTTCTTCGGCGGCCAGGCGCCGCAGTCGCCGCTCGTCGGCAAGCCTGCGCCTGACGTCGAACAGGAGCTGCTCAGCGGAAAACGCTTCAGTTTGAAAGCCCTCAGAGGCAAGAAGATCGTGATCCTCGACTTCTGGGCGACCTGGTGCGGCCCGTGCGTGGAAGAAATGCCGCTGGTGGCGAAAGTCGCCGAGCAGTACCGCGACAAGGACGTGGCGCTGTATTGCGTGAACCAGGGAGAAGAACCCGACGAAATCCGGTCGTTTCTCGATGCGAAGGGGCTGAAAGTCACGGTCAGTCTCGATCCCGCCGGCCAGGCGGCCAGCGCCTATGGCGTCGAGGGCATTCCCATGCTGGTGCTGATCGACAAAGCGGGCGTGGTGCAAAGCGTGCACGTCGGCTTCCGCCCCGATATCGACGGCAAGCTCAAAGCAGAGCTGGATGCGATGCTCGCCGGCAAGAAGCCCAGCGCCGAGACCGAGAGCGAAGACAAGGAGCCGGAATAGCTGCCCAAGTCGGGGCAACGCGGGCCGAACTGCTCGCAGACCGCCATCGCGTCGCGAGTCTGCGAGTTTCTGTGGCGGTGCTCCGGCCGATGCGCAGAATAACGACGATCGAAGCAAACGGCAAGCAGCGGCTGCGAGCCAGGCTGCCGGCAATGCCCTTAGCATTGTCAGGCTTGCGGCAGAGCCTGCTTTGCGATTGCCGTCCCGGCCGCGATATCGCTCCGTCTTTCGGCTTGATTGCCTGTCCGATATTTCGTGATATAAAAGGCGGGAACTTGCCGGACGCCGTCGTTCAAGGCGTCCGGCGCCCAACTTCAGTGCACAAACGGTCCCATGCGCAGCGCAAACAGACGCCGCTTCGCGTGGAAACGCAGAATTGCCGCGTTCACGGAAAGCCTTGCCTGGTCGGTTTATACGGCTTGTACGACGACTGCCGAAGCGAGGCAGCCCCGCCGGCACGCACTCCGGGAGGATTCTCATTGCGTCACGGCGCAATTCTTGCGTGGGGGAATTAGATTCTTCGTGCCACGGCGAGCCAGGATACGGCCCGCCCATGGGCGTTCCGTGTTTTAACTGACAGGCGTGGAAGGGAAATTGGACGTGAGCAGTTCAACGTTGCACCGGGATTCTTCGTCAACGAACGGGTCAAATGGTTCATTGTCGGGCGCCGCAGCGAGCGCGCCTCGCAGCACGAGCTCGCACGCCACGGCGCGGACGGCGGCCATTTCGGCGGTAACTCGCTGGCGGGCCAGCTCGCCGCCGCTCAACTTTGCCGAGACTCCGGCCCAAGAACTGTTCTGCGAAAACGTGTTCAGCAGCGCGGTCATGAAAGCGCGGCTGCCCAAGCCGATCTACAAAAAGCTCGTGCAGACGATCGAAGCGGGCGAGAAGCTCGATCCGTCCATCGCCGACATCGTTGCGGCCGCCATGAAAGACTGGGCCATCAGCAAAGGGGCGACCCACTACGCCCACGTCTTCTACCCCTTGACCGGCGCCACGGCCGAAAAGCACGACAGCTTCCTGACCCCGGACGGCAATGGCGCCGCCCTGACCGAATTCAGCGGCAAGCAGCTCATCCAGGGCGAGCCCGACGGCTCCAGCTTTCCGACCGGGGGCATTCGCTCGACGTTTGAAGCCCGCGGCTACACGATTTGGGACGTCACCAGCCCGGCCTACATCCTGGAGAACTGCAACGGCACGACCTTGTGCATTCCCACCGCCTTCGTCTCTTGGACGGGCGAAGCTCTGGACAAGAAGACGCCCGTGCTGAGGTCGATGCAGGCGCTCAACAAGCAGGCGCAGCGCGTGCTGGCATTGTTCGGGCACTCCGACGGGGCGTTCGTGGCCTCGACGGCCGGCCCGGAACAGGAATACTTCCTGGTCGACCGGAACTTCTATTTCTCGCGCCCCGACCTGTTCACGGCCGGGCGCACCTTATTCGGCGCCAAACCGCCCAAGGGCCAGGAATTTGAGGATCATTACTTCGGCGCCATTCCGGAACGCGTGCTGGCGTTCATGCTCGAAGTGGAGCGAGAGCTGTACAAGCTTGGCGTACCGGTCAAAACCAGGCACAACGAGGTGGCGCCGGGACAGTACGAGATTGCGCCGACGTTCGAATCGGCCAACCTGGCTACGGACCACCAGCATCTGACCATGCTCACCTTGCGCCGCGTGGCAGAAAAGTACGGCATGGCCTGCCTGACGCACGAGAAGCCGTTCTCCGGCGTCAACGGTTCGGGCAAGCACGTCAACTGGTCGCTCGGCAGCAGCTCGCAAGGCAATCTGCTCGACCCGGGAGACACGCCCCACCTGAATGCGCAGTTCCTGGTGTTCTGCGCGGCCGTGATCCGCGCCGTCTACAAACATCAGGGCCTGATGCGCGCGGTGGTGGCTTCCGCCGGCAACGATCATCGGCTCGGCGCCAACGAGGCGCCGCCGGCCATCATTTCCATCTTCCTCGGCGATCAGTTGACCGACGTCTTCCAGCAGATCAAGGCGGGCGGCGCCCGTTCGTCGCTGGCCAAGGGAACGCTGACGGTCGGCGTTGACGTGTTGCCTCCCTTGCCGAAAGACGCCGGCGATCGGAATCGGACCAGTCCGTTCGCATTCACGGGCAATCGCTTCGAGTTCCGCGCCGTGGGCGCCAACCAATCCATCGCCGGCCCGCTGGTGGCGATGAACACGATCATTTGCGAATCGCTCGACTATTGTGCAACCCAGCTGGAAGCCGCCGCTCCGCAAACCGCCGAACAACTGCATGCCGCCGTCCAAAAGCTGCTGGCTGAAATCATCACGGAGTGCGAAGCCGTGATCTTCAACGGCGACGGCTACTCGGCCGAGTGGCATGCCGAAGCAGCGCGCCGCGGGCTGCTCAACTTGCGCACCACGGTCGATGCGCTCGTCGAGCTCGAGTCGCCGCAAGTCGTCGAGTTGTTCACAAAATACGGCGTGCTTTCGGAACGAGAACTGGAAAGCCGGCTCGATATTTATCTCGAGCAGTATTGCAAGACCGTCAGAGTCGAGGCGCTGCAAACGCTGGAAATGGCCAAGACGTTGATCTTTCCCGCCGCGATCCGCTATCAGAACGAGCTGGCCTCTACCTGCGCGAACCTCAAGCTGCTTGGCTTCGAATTCGATACGGACACGCTGGACCAGATGACCGAGCTGGTCAAGCGCCTGCAGCGCAGCATTCGCGAGCTGGCGGAAACGCTGGCGCACCGCGGCGACGGCGGCCTGCAGGCCGAAGCCGCGCATTTCTGCGACGTGGTATTGCCCGCGATGGCCTCGGTTCGCGCGTATGCGGACGAACTGGAAGGCTGGGTGGCCGACGATCTGTGGCCGTTGCCCACTTATCAGGAAATGCTGTTCATCAAGTAAGCCGGCGCCGGAGGCCCGGGCCGATTATGCTGCGCGCGCCGCAAGGCGGCGCGGCGTTGGCCGCCCGGGCCTGCGCTGGCGATCCTGGATCCTCGCGAAACCATCCCCGAGCTCGTCTTGCGAGCCAAACGCACGGCCTGTGAGTTTTCGCGGCGTGACGACCAGGGAGAAGAGCGACAGGTCTTCCTGCGCGGTAGGCCGTGCGCGCTGGTTGTGCGGCAGATTCTGCCGATTTTGACATTTGCACGCCGCGCCCCAAAAACTATCATCCGTCCGGCGATGCACGTTGAGCCGCAGCCGGTTCAACGCGTCGCGAAGGGTTCTGCTGACGGTCGGCTCGGCCGCGTCGCGAAGCGGTGGGCGCGGAACCGCCTGCGCATATTTCGGACAAATCTCAGGATGCGCAGAGACCGTAGCGACTTTACAACAAGCCTATCTTATCTGATGCACAACACGACGGCGCCGCAGCCAACGCGATCAGAAGCGAAGGATCTGCGCCGAGGCGGGGCTCAGACGTGCGTTTTTCGCTCGCAAGCGCGGATGGCCCCTCTTCCGCGGTCGCCCTAGCTGCGGCGAGATTTGACATTGCGAGAGACCGAGACGCATCTGATTGCGACATGCATTTCACTGGATTGGGCCGTCTCGCCGGACCGATCGAAAAAATGGACTGAGGAAGCGATCAAGACGAATCGGAGTGGCGGGACATCCGGTTCGCCGCAGCCTGCCTGGAATAGTATGATCAAGTCAATCTTGAGCCAAATCCCGAGCTTGTTGGCGGCGGCGGCTCTGATCGGACTTGTGGCTGTCGGACATCAGCACGATTGGCAGATGCCGCAGCACTCGGCGATCAGCAAGCGCGCCCTGCCCGCACGTGCAAACCCGAGTTCCAAGGATCACGGGCCGCCGGGTGCTTCGGCGGCCGACGGCGCCACGCGCCGCCAAGCTTCTCTGTCATCTTCTGCGATGCTTGACTCCGGCGAGTTCGCGCTTGCCTCGAACATCGAGTTGGCGCAAGTCATGTCTCGGCCGATGACGGAGGAAATCACGGCGCCGGGAATAGTCGGCTACGATCAGACTCGCGTCGCACAGCTCACCTCTCGCGTCAGCGGCACGGTGTGGAGCGTACAGAAGCACGTCGGGCAAGCCGTTCATAAAGGCGAGATCCTGGCCGTCATCGAAGCGCTCGACGTCGGACGATCGAAGACCGACTTTCTGAAGGCCGTCGTCGATTACGAGCTGAAAGCCAAAACACTGAAGCGCATGCACGATGCTTCTTCAGCGATTCCCGAGCGGAAAATCCGCGAAGCCGAGGCCGATGCCCGCGCGGCTCGCATCGTACTTTACAACGCGCAGCAAACCCTGGCGAACTTGGGCCTGCCCGTCCGCCTGCAAGAAGTGGCGGGCCTGTACGACGAAGAATTGGTGCGGCGCGTCCGCTTTCTGGGGCTGCCGCAGTCGCTGATCCGATCGGTCGATCCCACGACGACGACGGCCAACTTGATTCCGTTAACGGCCCCGTTCGACGGCATCATCACCGATCGCGAAATCGTCATCGGCGAATCGGTAGCGCCCGCCAGCGGAGCGCATATCGTGATGGCGGACGTCAACCGGATGTGGGTCGAGCTCGACGTGCGCCGGGAGGACGCCGCTAAGCTGCATCGCGGCCAGGAAGTGACGTTCACGGTCAACGGCATCTCGCAGGAAATCCGCGGCGAGCTGTCGTGGATCAGCACCGAAGTGGACAGTCGCACGCACAACGTGAAGGCCCGCATGACGGTCGACAATCCGCCGGCGGTCGAAGGAGATACGCGTCCCGAAGGGCAACGGTTACTGCGCGCCAACATGCTCGGCGCGGCGACCATTCAAGTCCACGCCAACCCGGAGGCGATGGTCGTTCCCAACCTGGCCGTGCAGCAGGACGGCTCGTCGAGCGTGGTATTCGTGAAAACCGCCGAGTCTGGCTTCCAGCCTCGCGTCGTCGAACTTGGGATGTCAGACGGCAATTATATCGAAGTGCTGGAAGGCGTCTCGCTGGGCGATACGGTAGCGACGACGGGCAGCCACGTGCTGACAGCAGAGAGCCTCGATACGCGCCTGGCCGATAGCGGCCGCTTCTGAGACGCCTTGCCGCGGCGCCCATTCAGCCGTCGGGCTGGCGCGAGACGGAGCGTCGGCTCATTTCTCGGTCAATTCGGCCGACGACCAGGTCGACTTGCCGTCGTCGTTCTTGACGTCGATGTAACCGCCCAGTCTCGTCGATCCGATAAACACCCGCGGCGACGAGCCGCGTTTCAGCCCGATCGCGGCTCCCTCGTTCTCGACGGTCATGGCCAGCACGCTCCCCTGCTTCGAGTCGCCGCCGAAAGGGCCGAGCAGGAAATCGATTTTGCCTTCGTCGCCGCTGCGCCACAGGCCCGCCTGCTGGCCGTTTTCATCGACGAGTTGAAACTCGCGCGCCTGTACGACGTCTTGCCGCGCGCGGAATCCGGCGCCGATGCCGATGGCTGCCCCGGCAAGCAGCAAGCCCCACAACAGCCGGTTCATTCGTTCCAGCCTTTCCACACGGGCGGATAGTTCCGTCATGGCGTTCCTCCTGGTTAACGCTGAGTTCCGCCCTGGCGATCCGGCATATTCTCCGAGTCGCCCGCCTCGGCGAGCGCGCCCCAGCCGCGCATCTTTTCGAGCTGATATTCGCTGAAACGGTTCTCAACAATGGCCGCGCGAGCGCCGGCCAGCAACCGCTGGTAGTAGGTCAGATTGTGGATGGATAGCAGGATCGGCCCCAGCATCTCGCCCGCCATGAACAAATGCCGCAGATAGCCGCGGCTGTGGCGGCAGGCCAGACAGGGACAGTCCGCTTCCAGGGGCCGCGGGTCGCGCTCGTACTGCCGGTTTCGCAGCCGCATACTGCCAACGTCGGTAAAGGCCAGGGCATTGCGGCC
>DASZUP010000048.1:0-3376 GCA_035547635.1 Pirellulales bacterium | reverse complement strand
GCGGTTGATCTGGCCATGGTCGTCCGCCACGTCAATGCGGTACGGCTCGCCGCTCTGGATGACTCGCCCTACGATGCCGGCGTTGTCCGGAACGCGCAGCTCTTCCTTGCCAACGCCCAAGGCCGGACGGCCGACCAGCGTATGGCTGTGGCGATCCCAGAGAAAGATGCTGGCGCGGTCGGCCTCGAGCAGCCGCGTGGCGGCTTCGGCCATTTCGACCAGCAGCGACTCGGTATGCTGGTTGCGGTTCCAATGGCTGGCAATATCCAGGATGGCTTCCAGCCGCTCGACGCGGCGCCGCTGGTGCTGACGCTGGCGGACTTCGGCCAAGGCCTGCCCCAAGACGGCCGCCAATGCCGCCATAAGCGCTTCGCCAGGCGGCGGCCCCTGGGCGAACTGCAGCGCGAGCAATTCGCCCGAGGCCGCCTTCGCTTCCAGCGGGGCGGCGATCCAACTTCCCGATGCGACACACGCCTCGCGGTCGAGCGCCTCGCCCAGCATGGCGGCGGGCAGAGCCGTCGCGGGGCCGGTCTCGGCCAGCACGATCCACTCGCCGTGCGGAGAACTGGCGATCGCGGCGTAATCGGCCCCCACGGCGGAAATCGCCCTAGGCAAGGCCGCCGCCAGGAACGAATCGGTATCGGTCGCCTGCGCCGCCTGCCACAGCAATTGGGCGGCGACCGGAGCGACGGCCGGCTCGTCGGCCCAGGGAGCGGGGGCAGGTTCAGGCATAAGGGAAATCGGTGCTCGGAAGAGTTGCGGTGCAGGCGCCGAAAGCCAGTCGCCTGGCCCGCCTTGGGCGCCTCAGCCTTCATCCTGATAGATAGGCGTCCGGGACGCAAATAACAAGTTGAGCAAACGCCCGGCAGGCGTTATGTTGCGTGCTTCCGCGGGCGGCTCTCGCGGCTGCGGAGAAGACGAGATCAAGGAGACGCTCATGGGTTTGTTCGACGGCAAAAAGGGACTCATTCTCGGCGTGGCGAACGATAATTCGATCGCCTGGGCCATCGCCCAATTCGTCATGGCGGAAGGCGCCGAGTGTGGCTTCACGCACCTGCCCGACCGGCCCGACGACGATCGCCAGCGCAACCGCCGCCGCGTGTCGCAATTGACGGACAAGGCCGAACGGGCCAGATTCCTGATGCCGCTCGACGTGACCAAGGACAGCGATATCGCCGCCGTGATGAAACAGGCGGCCGAGACGTTCGGCAAGATCGACTTCCTGGTCCACTCCATCGCCTACGCGGCGCTCGACGATCTGAAGGTCGACACCATCCAGACCAGCCGCGAGGGCTTCAAGCTGGCCATGGAGATCAGCGCCTATAGCCTGATTGCCGTGGCCAACGCCGCGAAGGAGATCATGAGCCCGCGGTCGAGCATTGTGACCATGACCTACTTCGGCGGCGAGAAGGCCGTACCGGGCTACAACGTGATGGGCGTCTGCAAAGCCGCGCTCGATTCGATCGTCAAGTACCTGGCCTACGATCTCGGCCCCAACGGCGTGCGGGTGAACGCCGTCAGCGCAGGGCCCGTACGCACGCTGGCGGGACGGGCGGCCGGCGTCGATGACATGCTGCCGCTGTACGAAAAGATGTCGCCGCTGGGCCGCAACGTCACGCACGAAGAAGTCGGCCGCACGGCGGGCTTCTTGCTCTCGGACATGTCCGACGGCATCACCGGCGAACTGCTGCACCTCGACGGCGGCTATAACATCATGGGTTCGCCCGGCCGCTTGCTCGATGAGTACAAAGGCAAGGTCGGCGGCTGAGGCCGAACCTGGCGTCTGGAATACAGAAGGTGGAAGCTGCCGACGCTCCCAAGCCAACCCGCATTGCGATCGCCGTCGTAGAGCATGCCGGCCGGTACCTGATCGGCCGCCGGCCGGAAGGCGTGCCGCTGGCCGGCTATTGGGAATTTCCCGGCGGCAAGGTGCAGTCGGGCGAAACGGCCGAGCAAGCCGCCGCCCGCGAATGCCTGGAAGAGACAGACGTGGAGGTGGCCGTAGGGCCGCCTTATCCGCCCGTCGTGCATCAATACGCTCACGGTAAGGTGGCGCTGGAATTCTTCGCTTGCCGGCCGCTGAAACCGGAGCAAACGCCGCGGCCGCCGTTTCGCTGGGTGCTAGCAGCAGAGCTCGACGGCTACCAGTTTCCGGAAGCCAACGGGGGCCTGCTCGCCTACCTGAAATCGCTATAGGACGGCGGGCGGAGGTCGGTTAAGTTTTGAAAACTTTACACGGCCGTGCCCCTGGCGACGAGCGACTCTGCCCGATGCTCGCGGCGAGAAAAACATCGCCGCGAAACAGAGTTGAGAGCGTTGCCAAGCACGACGGTTGAAGAGTGTCGACCCTTGGCTCGCGGTTTGCTCTCAAGCCGCGGCCAGACATGCAACCGCTATGGACGCGGTTGTTCCCGCAAAGGATTGCTTGGAGTACTGAGCATGGAAGCTCGCTTCGCACGGGCTGCTTTCTTCGCAGCCAGCATGCTGTCGCTTGGCGCCGGCTATCGGACCCAGAATTTCATCGTCAACGCCCCTTCGCAAGACGTGGCCGTGCAAGTCGGCAAGCTGGCCGAACAGTATCGCCATGAGCTGGCCCTGGAATGGCTGGGCGAACCGATCCCGAACTGGGGGCAACCTTGCCCGATCACCGTCGAAGTCGGGCCGCACCTGGGCGCCGGCGGCGCCACCAGCTTCGTGTTTGACCGCGGACGCGTCTTCGGCTGGCAAATGACCATCCAAGGACCGCTCGACCGCTTGCTCGACTCGGTACTGCCGCACGAAGTGACGCACACCATCTTTGCCACGCATTTCCGCCAGCCGCTGCCGCGCTGGGCCGATGAAGGCGCCTGCAGCACGGTGGAACATCGCAGCGAGCGGATCAAGCAGCAAAAGATGCTCGTGCGGTTTTTGCAGACCCGTCGAGGGATTGCCTTCGACGACATGTTCCGCATGAAAGAGTATCCGCGGGACATCCTTCCGCTGTATGCGCAGGGACATTCGCTGGCTACGTTCCTGATTGCCCAAGGCGGCAAGCAGAAGTTCGTGCAGTTCGTGGGCGAGGGCTTGCAGACGAATCAGTGGCGACGCGCGCTGAACAGCCACTACCGAATCCCCAATCTCGGCACGCTGCAGAACACGTGGCTGGAATGGGTCAAGCAGGGCAGCCCGTTGCCGTTGAAACACCAAGACGGCGAACCGCTGGTCAACAACGGCCGCATGAACCTGCTGGGCGCGACGGGCCGGCGCTCGGGCGACGCGAATTTGATCCACCAGGCGTCCGACGACTCGGGCCTGGCCGGCCGCCTGGTTCCGGTGCATCGACCGGGTGAGGGCCCTGGTGCGAACGAACTGGCCGGCATCGAAGGTTCGCGACGAT
>DASZUP010000047.1:0-4491 GCA_035547635.1 Pirellulales bacterium | reverse complement strand
CATCCTTTCATCTCTTTCGTGGGCTCAAGGAGCACGACAATGCAACGCAACCATCGGCGAGAGTTTCTGGCGGACGTGGGCCGAGGCATGTTGATTGCAGGAGCGGGCTATTCGTTGGCGGTCGACTTGGGCCTTTCGCCCACCTTGGCCGAGGAAGGGGCCGAGTCGCTCACGTTCGGCAAGCTGGAGCCGCTCGTCTCGATGATGCAGGAGACGAATGTCGAGCACATCCAGCCCGCGCTGGTCGACAAGCTTCGCGGCGGGACGGAACTTCGCGAGTTGGTCGCGGCGGCCGCCTTGGCCAACGCCCGCACCTTCGGTGGCGAAGACTACATCGGCTTCCACACCTTCATGGCGATGTCGCCCGCGTACTTCATGGCCGGTCGACTACCTACCGAGAAGCAAGCGTTGCCCGTGCTGAAGGTGCTGTATCGTAATACGAATCGCTTGCAGGAATTGGGCGGCCGCTCGCACGAGGTCTTGCACTCAATTCAGCCGGGCGCCTTGAGCGGCGGCGAAGCGGCGGCTGAAGCGATGCGCGACGCCATTCACCGTCAGGACGTGAACGGCGCCGAAAGAGCGTTGGCTGCGGCGACGGCCCGTTCTCCCGAAGACGGCTGGAACGATCTGTTACTCTGCGTGGAAGAGAACCCCGAAGTGCACCGCGTGGTGCTGGCCTATCGCGCTTGGGACATGCTGGAGCTGTTAGGCCGCGAGCAGGCCGAAACGATGCTGCGCCAGTCGCTGCGGTACTGCGTCAAGAACGAACCGCACCGCGTCAAGTATGCCGCCACGCATGCCCAAGTGCTGCCCAAGCTGCTCGATCAGTACAAGCTGGTCGGCAAGCCTGCCGGGACGCGCACGGCCGACGACGCCTGGGTCGAAAACATGAGCCAGACCATTTTCGGTGCGCCATCGCCTGCGCAAGCGGCCGATGCCGTGGCCGCGGCGCTGGCCGAAGGGATGACGCCGGAATCCGTCGCCGAGGCCATCTCGCTGGCCGCCAACCAACTCGTGCTGCGCGACTCCGGCCGCCCGAAGAGCCAGGCCCAACCGAATAAGCCGGTCGGCAGCGTACACGGCGATTCCATTGGCGTTCACGCTTGCGATTCGGCCAACGCCTGGCGCAACATCGCCAGGGCGAGCAACTCGCGCAATCGCGTTGCCAGTTTGATCCTGGCGGGCTACCAGGTGGCGCTCGATCGCGTGCAGCGCGGCGGCAATTTCCTGGAGTGGAAACCGCGGCCGTACGAGGAACGACTGACCGAGTTGAACTCGCAAGACGGCGAGACTCTGCTCAAAAACCTCGACGGCGCCATTCGCGAGCAGAACCAGAACCTGGCGTGCGCCCTGGTTCACAAGTACGGCGCTTCGGGCTACGACGCGAAAGGCGTTTTCGATCTGCTGCTGAACTACGCCATCAGCGAAGACGGCGCCTTGCACGCCGAGAAGTACTACCGGACCGCCAGCGACGAATTCGCCGCTTCGCGACCCGCCTTCCGCTGGCGACAACTGGTCGCCTTGGCCCGCGTCACCGCCAGCGAGTACGGCCAGCCTGCGCCGGGTTATGCCGAAGCGTGCGAATTGCTGAAGGTCTGAGCGTCTCCACGAGGCGTGCGACTGCCGTCCCGCAATGCAATACGACATTGCGGGCAGAGAGATGCGTGAACTTCCGGCATGGCTTCGCCGGCGAAGCCATGCCTGCCGCTATGATGCAGGACGTGTTTGCCCGCACGCAGGAAGGTGAAAGGCTCCAGTCGGCAATTCGCAATTCCGTCTGTTCAGGGCTATAATGAGGGCCGCAATCTGCCCGCCGTTTTGAAGCCCGGCGCCGAACAAGCCCGCCGCCTGCCACGACGAATATGCCCGCCTGCATCGACCGCCGCCGCTTGTCGCTCGCTCTCGCTGTACTGCTTGTCGTAGGGCAAGCCGCGAGCGCAGAAGCGGCTGAACCGGAAGAGCTGTGGGTCCAGGGAGCGGAGCCGGTTTTGGAGCGGCACTGCTTCAAGTGCCATGGCGGCGTGCGACAACAAGGCGGGCTCGACTTGCGCTCGCTCGAGAATCTGCTCGTCGGCGGCGATCAAAGTTCCGCCGTCGAGCCGGGCGATCCCGCTGACAGTCTGATTTATCTTTACATTCAGCCCGACGCCGATCCGCACATGCCGCCCGGCGAAGGCAAGCAGCTTGCACCGGAGGAGATCGGCGCGATTGCCGACTGGATCGCGTCGCTGCCCAACAGCGCCGAGCTGCTGCCTGACGTGCCGGAGACCGATCCGGATTGGCCGCGAAAGTATGCGGCGGCCCTGCGCGGCAAGCACGAGCCGGCCTGGACTCCGCCGGCCGACGCTTCGCTGAGCCAGGCCATCGACGGGTTCATTGAACACGAGTGGCAGCGGCAAGGTATTCAACCTGCGCCCGGCTGCGATGATCGTGTCTTCGTCCGCCGCGTCTATCTCGATCTGGCGGGCCGCATTCCGACACTGACCGAGACGGAAGCGTTTCTGCAAGACGGCTCGCCCGACAGACGCACTGAACTCGTCGATCGGCTGTTGGCCGGCGCCGAGTATGCGCGGCACTTCAGCGACGTCTTCGACGTGGTGTTCATGGAACGGCAAGGCCCCGGCGCCGAAGACCGGCGTCAGCGCCAAGGCTGGTTCGCTTATCTGGAGAATGCCTTCCGCACGAATCGCCCCTGGAACCAGGTGCTGCAAGAGTTGATCGTCGCCCGACCGGAAACGCCGGCCGATCGGGGCGTCGTTTCTTTCCTGTACGAACGCAAGGACAATCATCAGGCCATGGCTGAAGCCATCGGTCCGCTGGCGTTCGGCATGCGGATTCAGTGCGCCCAGTGCCATAATCATCCGCTGGCATGGGAAGTGGAGCAGCGTCATTACTGGGGCCTGGTGGCGGCGCTGAATCGCAGCAAGAACGTCGACGCCAAGGCCGGGCCGGGCGTGGCCGAGTCGGCCATCGGCGGGTTCGTGAACTTCGCCAATTTGAAGAAAGAGTCGCAGCCGGCGCTACTGACGTTTCTCAACGGCCAGACGATTGACGAGAAACGGCCCGGCGCCGACGAAAAAGAAACCGACTCGCCCGAGCTGTACCTGATCGCGCCGCCCAAGGAAAAGGAACGTCCGGAACAGGCCGCCGTCCCTAAGTTTTCGCGACGAGAAGAACTCGCCAAGGCGCTGACGCAAGATAACCGTTTGCTTGCCCGAGCCATGGCCAATCGCTTCTGGGCGCTGCTGATGGGCCGCGGCCTGGTGCACCCGGTCGATCAGATGGACGCCAAGCATCGCCCCAGCCATCCGGACCTGCTGGACTGGCTGGCCGCGGATATCGAGCGTCACGGCTACGACGTCAAGCGGTTGGTGCGATCGCTGGTTTTGAGCCAAACCTACGCGCTTGATTCGCGCTGGTCCGACGGCAATCCGCCGCCGCCCGAGTCGTTCGCCCGGGCCGTGGAAAAGCCGCTTTCCGCTGAGCAGCTTTGCCGCTCGCTGCTGGTGGCGACGACGGGCCAGGCCCCGAATGCCGACGGCAAGTTCCCCGGCCGAAACGAACGTCCGCTGCGCCGCACCTTGGCGGCAAACATGACGGACCTGTTTGCCGAGGATTACAATGCCAGCGTCAGTCAAGGGATGTTCCTGTCGAACTCTCCGCTCGTAGACGAATTGCTGCAGCCGAAGCCAAACAACACGGCAGGCCGACTGGCGGCGGTCGCTTCGCCCGGAGCACGCATCGAACAGGCGTTTTTGATCGTGCTGGGCCGGCTGCCCGACGATGAAGAGAAAGCGGCGCTCGGCGCTTATCTCTCGTCTCGCACTCCCGAGGCGGGCGTGAAGCAGATGCTGTGGGCGCTCGCCGGCTCAGCCGAGTTTCTTGTGAACCATTAATTGCCATGCCGCAAACGATGAGCGACCGCTACGACGAACGATTGCGAGCCGGCTGTCCTCGCGACGAACATACGCTGCACCGGCGTTTGTTCCTGGAGGGGACGGCAGGCGCGGGCGCGTTATCCGTAATGAGTTGGAGCGGGTTGTTCTCGCTGCCGGCCTTCGCCGAAGAAGCGAAGCGAAAACAGAAGCATTGCATTCTGCTCTGGCTCTGCGGCGCCCCCAGCCAGTTTGAGACTTGGGATCCCAAGCCGGAAAGCTGTTACGGCGGCCCGTTCGGCAGCGTCGAAACTCGTCTGCCGGGCGTTCGCTTCAGCGCCTTGATGCCGCAATGTGCGACCATTGCCGACAAGCTGGCGGTGGTGCGGTCGATGAAGACCAGGCCCAACGAGCACTTTCAAGGCATCGATCTGTTGAATCGCGGCGCTCCGCCGCGGCCGCCCTTCGTACGGCCTACGCTCGGATCGGTGCTGGCTCAGCAGTTAGGGCAACTCGACAGCCCGATCCCAGGCTTTGTCTTGCTCGACCCTTGCCCGGAAGGGAACGAGTTCAAAGCCTTCAAGGCCGGCAACTGGGCCGGTTGGCTCGGCGCCGA
>DASZUP010000046.1:0-3478 GCA_035547635.1 Pirellulales bacterium | reverse complement strand
GGTCACCAAGGACGGCGAGCCTTGGCTGGCGTACGGCGTGATGGGGGGCGACATGCAGCCTCAAGGGCACGTGCAAACGCTCGTCAATATGATCGACTTCGGCATGAACGTGCAGGCCGCCGGCGACGCCGCCCGCGTGCGTCATTCCGGCAGCGCCACGCCGACCGGCTTGCCCGGCGATCCGGATGGCGGAACCGTGCTGGTCGAGTCCGGGATTTCCGATGAAGCGATCGCCGCGTTGCGAGCCAAGGGGCATCGCGTGACGCGCGCCCGAGGCGGCTTTGGCGGTTATCAGGCGATCCGCATCGACCGCGAGCACGGCACGCTCGCCGGCGGCAGCGATCCGCGCAAGGACGGCTGTGCGGCGGGGTATTGAGCGCAGGTTGTGATTCGTTGAACTTGCGAACTCGCCAGTTTTCAAAGATGATGGGGGTAGCTTGTCGGTGCGCCAAGGCGGCTTTCCGCAGTTGCTCCTGCCGCTCGATATCTTCCATTTGCCCGCCGGCGCCAGGGGTTTTCGGAGCGGGCGTTTCGAGTTGGAGCCAGAATGTCGGAAGTTGGCGGAGGCGATATGTCTCGGGACGAGCCCCAGGGAGCGGAGCACGAAAAAGGCGAGTGGCTGCGCGTCACCCTGTCCAGCATTGGCGACGCGGTAATCACCACCGATACGCAGGGCGCCATTACATTCATGAATCCCGTGGCCGAGGCGGTGACCGGCTGGCCCTTGGGCGAGGCCGCAGGCGCTGCTTTGGAATCCGTGTTCCGGATTGTCAACGAGGAGACGCGGCGGACGGTTGAAAGCCCGGCCGCAAAAGCCTTGCGAGAAGGACTGATCGTCGGCCTGGCGAACCACACGCTGCTGATTTCGCGGGACGGCACGGAGCGACCGATTGACGACAGCGCTGCGCCGATCCGCAACGCCCGCGGAGAGGTGGCCGGCGTGGTGCTGGTGTTCCGCGACGTGACCGAACGCCGCAACGCGGAGCGCGCCCTGCAGGAGAGCGAGGAACGGTTCCGGCTGCTGGTGGAAGGCACTTACGATTATGCCATTTTCATGCTCGACCCGGCCGGCAACGTCGCCACCTGGAACACGGGCGCGCAACGGATCAAGGGGTATCGGGCCGAGGAGATTATCGGCAAGCATTTTTCCACCTTTTATCCGGCTGAAGCCCTCGAAAGCGGCTGGCCGCAGGAAGAGTTGCGCAGAGCGACGGCCCAAGGCCGTTTCGAAGACGAGGGCTGGCGAGTCCGCCGGGACGGTTCCCAGTTCTGGGCCAACGTGATCATCACGGCACTGAAAGACGAAAACGGTAACATCCGAGGGTTCTCCAAGATCACTCGCGATCTGACCGAACGCCGGCAACTGGAGCGGGCCAAAATGCACGCCGAGGTGATGTCGGATCTCAGCCGCCGCAAGGACGAGTTTCTGGCCATGCTATCGCACGAGTTGCGCAATCCCCTGTCTCCGATCCTGAATGCGGTTGAGATGCTGCGCCTGCAGCAGAGCCAGGACCCGATCCAGGAGCAGGCCCGAGCCATCATTGAACGCCAGGCGGTAAAGTTGACGCGACTGGTCGACGATTTGCTGGAAGTTTCGCGCATCACGACGGGAAGAATCCGGCTTCAGCGGGAGCCTATCGATCTGCGGAGCGTCGTCGAGCGGGCCGTGGAAAGCCAGCACGCGCTGATTGCGCAGCACAAGCACGAACTATCCGTATCGCTTCCCGACGATCCCGTCTGGGTCTTTGCCGACTCGACTCGCATGGAGCAGGTCGTTGTCAACATGCTTGCCAATTCGATTAAGTACACGGACGAAGGGGGCCGCATCTGGGCGACAGTCGAGCGCGACGGTTCAGAAGCATTGCTGCGCGTGCGAGACACCGGCGTAGGGATCGCTCCCGACTTGCTGCCGGGCATCTTCGATCTCTTCACTCAGGCCGCTCGCTCCTTGGACCGCTCGCAAGGAGGTTTGGGGGTCGGCCTGACCGTGGTGCATCGCGTGGTGGTCCTGCATGGCGGGACGGTCGAGGCGTTCAGCGAAGGGCTGGGACGCGGGAGCGAGTTCACCGTCAAGCTGCCCATGACGTCGCCGCCCGCGCCTGCCTCTGAACAGCCGGACCGACCGGCGAGCGCCGCCGGCGCCCCGCTGCGCGTGCTCGTCGTGGATGATAATAAGGATACGGCCGACAGCGCCGCGTTGCTGTTGCGCCGTTCCGGACACGACGTGCGAACGGCTTATTCCGGCGACGTCGTTTTGGCGGAGGCTTTGACTTTTCGCCCCGATGCAGTCTTACTCGATCTCGGCTTGCCGGTGGCGGACGGATACGAGGTCGCCCGGCGGCTGCGAAACGACCCGGACTGCAAGCACGTGGCGTTGATTGCCGTCAGCGGTTACGGGCAGGAGCGCGACCGGCAACGTTCTCGAGAGGCAGGTTTCGACGCACACCTGACCAAGCCGGTTGACATGCAGAAGGTAGAAGAAATGCTGGCGGCCCTGACCAAGCGGCAGGGCTGATAGTTCCGCGGGCTCGCCCGGTTCGAATTGCTTGTAGCTCGAGAGTGCGAGACGGCGGCCATCTTAGAGCGAGCGTCTCAATTGTCCGTCACGCAGAAGCGGTTGGAGGCCGCGGAAGCCGGAATGCCTGGCCACGGCGCTCGCGGCAGGCTGCCGACTCAAGCGAAGATTTCCCGGATCGGTTTGCCGAAGTCGATCTCCAGCCGCTTCCGGCCCGGAATCTCAAGACGCCGGTTATCGAGGCCCAGCAGGTGCAACACGGTGGCATGCAGGTCGGTCACGTAGTGGCCTTCGTCCAGAGCGTGATAGCCCAACTCGTCGGTGGCGCCGTGGACGCAGCCTCGCTTCAAGCCGGCCCCGGCCATCCAGATGGTGAAGCCATTGGGATGGTGATCGCGCCCGTCTTTGCCGCCGCCGCGCAGCTCCAGACCGGGCGTGCGGCCGAATTCCGTGCAGAAGACCACCACGACTTCGTCCAGCAGTCCGCGCTGCTTCAAGTCGCGAATCAAGCCGGCGATCGGCAAATCGATGGTGTTGCACAGCCGGGCGTGATTCTCCTGTAGCTGGCGGTGCGAATCCCAAACGCCGTACTTCGAAGGGAAAACCTGCACGAACCGCACTCCCCGTTCGACCAACCGTCGGGCGGCCAGCAAGCGTTGGCCGGCGAGCTTCGTGGCGTCGTTGTCCAAACCGTAGAGTTGCCGCGTGGCGGAAGTCTCCTGGGCGAAATCGATCGCCTCCGGCACGGCCGCCTGCATGCGGTAGGCAAGTTCGTACGCGCGAATCCGGGCTCGTAGCTCCTGATCTTCCGGATATTCCGCCGCCGCCAGGCCGTTTAGTTCGCCGATCAACTCGAACTCACGCTCTTGCTCTTCCACAGTCTGTTTGGCCGGCCGCCGGCCGAAGGGGAGAGGATTCGCCGGGTCGAGCGCCAACGGCACGCCCGCGTACTGCGGTCCAAGG
>DASZUP010000045.1:0-4942 GCA_035547635.1 Pirellulales bacterium | reverse complement strand
GGGCCCGCTTCAACAGGTCTTCCATCGGCGCCTTCGACGCCGGCTGCGACCGCGCCGGCAGGTAGATGTCGGCTTCGTCGAACAGCACGACCGCCTGCAGCGCATTCGACGGGTTGCGGCTGGCCCAGCGACGCAGTTCGTTCAGGAACTGGGCAACCCAGAACTGCACGTCGAGCATTTCGCCCAGGAACTTGGTGCTGATAATACTGAGCCGCGTCTTCCTGTCGCTGGTCGGGCGGAGCAAGCAGTCAAAATCAAGCGTCTCGGCCGCCGGTGAGAACAGCTCGCCGCGCGTCAGCCGTAACGTTTCCAGCCCTTCGACGATTTTCTTGAAGTGCTTTGCGTCAAGCCTGCCGATGGCGTTGACCAGCGCGGCATCGCCCGAGTCGATCAGATCGACCAATTCCTCAATGCCTGATTCCCGCTGCGGCCGCAAGATCGCCAGTTGCCGGATGGCGTGCAGCAAGATCGCCCGTTGCGGTCCATGCGCCGCTCCCGCGCTCAATCCAATCATGCTCCCCAGCGCCGCGGCAGAGGAGCTCGCCAACTGATCGAACTCTTTAGCTTCGCTCATTCCGGCCGGTACGACCGCTAGCCGCAAGGCGCGACCGCCCGCGTGGCCGGGCGTGTAGAGCTCCGCCGCAACGCGGTCGTGCAAGGCGCATTTGCGCGCGGCGTCGAATTCGTTGCCGACAGGCGCGTTCCACCAGTCGGGATCGGCATATCCGCAAAGATCTCCCTTGCGATCGACCAACACGCACGGCACGCCACGCTGTAAGAGTTGCTCGATCACGTTCAGCGCCACGGTCGTTTTGCCGCTGCCCGAGCCGCCGAGAAACGCCGCGTGCCGCGTCAGCTCGTCGGCGCCGATGGCAAGCGGCTCGCGGCTTAAACCGATCGTCTCTCCCAACCGTAGCGAGGCGGCGAGGTCGAACGGCTCCGCGGCGACCTGCGAGGGCGGAACATTTTCTGTCTCTCCTTGCACTGCTGGCGACGGGGAAACCCTCAACGACGCCGACTGGCCTTGTTCCTCAATTGCCGCCGTGCGAAGCTCATCGATTTGCAATAAATCGCGGAGCGGCTTGAGACGCGTCAACGGCGTTTCGCATTGCAGCCAGGCGGCGAAAGCCGGCTCGGAACCTCGCTGCCTGTGAAAGTCCTCCAGCGCCGCCATCGTGCGCCACTGCGAATCTTCGACCACGCCGCGGCGACCGCCGCGCATCAGGTAATCGCCCAACAACGCCGAGATTTTTGTCCGCGGGTTCGAGGGAAACTCGATCGAACGGACGATAAAGCGGCCATGCTCGCCCGATCGTCGTTCCAGTTCGCTGACCTGTTTGCCCAGGGCGCCTCCTTGCGGCAGTTTATTGCAAACGCCGGCCAGCGTCTTCTGCACGACCTGATCCGCAACGTGGACCTCCACGGCCACATAACGGTCGTCGCACGAGGCCTCAAACGTGCAGCCGTTCAGCGGCGCCTCATCGTTGCAACGCACAATCGCCGCGGCCAGAAGCTGCGCGAGTTGCGACTCATCGGCTGGCACGCGCCACGCACCCTCTGCCAGGAAAGTCTGCCAGGCTTCTTCCAACTCGGCGACGGCTTGCTGGCCCGCCTCGGCGCCCAGGGGTGGCGGAGCCGGTGGAGGAGTCTTTCCCGTTCTATATTGCTCCTGAAACCGCCGGCACCAATCGAGCACGTCGCGGGTGCGCAGGTTTCGAAGCTTGCGCAACTGTTCGGTCGGAATGGGAAACGTCGGCTCGGCGGACGGCGGTTCCAGCCCCGCGTCTTCGTACAGCACGGCCAGCCGGCAGGCCGCCAGGTCGAACACCTCTGCCTCGCTGCTCTGACTTTCCAGACGCAACTTGTCGGGATCTCGCTCGAGTTTGTCGACCAGCGGTTGCGCCAGCGACGCCTTGAGCTTTTCGTAGTAGTCCTCCAGGCAGGCTACAACAATCGTCGCCGACGGCACGTTTTCGGCCACCGTGTTGACGGCGCCCATCGCCCGGCGGAATAGCTCCTTGGCGTTTTCGAGATTGTACATCTCTTCCAACTGATCCACGAACAGCACGAGCGGCCGTTGTTCTGCGCGCCACATCAAGAACCCGAGCGACTCGATCATTTCCATCGGATGCGAGTCGTCCGTGCGCGGCGCCATGTCGCCTAGCGCCGCGCGGTCGTACCGGCCCAGATCTTCGCACCGCAGGTAACTGTGGGCGGCTGCCCGCAAGGCGGGATCCTGCCGCTGCAAATAGATCAGGGCGCGCACCACGTCGCGGAGACGAATCGCTTCGGGACCCCAGTCCTGAATGATGTCGTTGGCCAGCCGATAGACTTGCTCGCTCAATTCGTCCTCGCTGAATCGCGCGTCGCGCATCGCCTCGATGACCGACTCATAGTCCGGGCCCAGACCGGCCACCAGGGCGTTCGAGAGGCGCATCAGTCCGGACAGCGGACTGGTCAATTCGTCGTAGCGCTCGTCGAGCGAGGCAAGGAGCTTGGAGAGGATATAGCGTCCGTAGTTATGCGTGGGAGTGGTCATCTGCAAATAACCGCAGTAACCCAGCTCGCGGCCGTGGACGTGGTTGCGAAAGGCGCGCATCAAGTGCGTCTTGCCGCTGCCTGACTCGCCGAGCAGCAACAATGTGCGCCCCGAAGGCGTGCCGGGGGGCGTGGTGGCGCGGGCCAGCATCGTCTCGAAGACCTCGCGGGCTTCGGCGTGAATCGAGCTCACGTCGAAGGGATCGGGGCTGCAGATCTCCTTGGCATGACAAATCGAATGAAACACCTCGCGCCCTTGAGGTGCACAGAACGCCCGGATGCGGGGATCGGCCACATCCATCGACGGCGCCGGCGTCGCTGCTACAGCTATCGTCATTTATCGAACTCCTGCTCCTGGATTGAGTTAAATTCGAATGAAGTGAAACGTGGCGTTCTCGTACGCCGTCGCCGATTCCTGAACGTCATTCGGCGCCATCGCCTCGATCAGATCGGCGCGGCTCAGGCGCAGCAGCCCCTCGCGATTGGCTTCCACCAGCCGTCGCTTGAACGACTCGAGGGCCAACCCGTCGATCGCCGCATCGTCCCGCAACTGCCGCCAGACATGCGAAATGAAGACCTTGTTTTCGCCGAACCGACTTTCCGCCGGCAGACGCTGCGCCGCGTTCAGCACGCGCTCGGCGAATGTTGCAAGGTCCAACTCGCTCGGCGGCGCTGCAGCGGCCTCCGACGCCAACAGCCAGTGTCGGATCGCCGACAACCGCAAGTCGGGCAAAGTCTTCGTCCGTGCGCCGACGGCGGCGGCGGCCAACGCCGTGGCGACCTGGTCAATGGTGAGTTTTCGGACGGGCTTCTGGCGGAAAACGAGTAGCTGGATCACGTTCTCGGCCGTAAAGTCGGCGTCGCTCTCGACGTCGATCGCTTTCCAGGCCAAAGCCGAGAGCGCCTGCTTGGCCTTGGCGGCCTCGGGCAGCGAAAGTTCGTTCGCTCTAGCGATCACCGCCAGCTTGAACGATGCCGCTTTCTTGAGTTGCTCCGCCTCGCGCGAGCCCGGCCGCAATTGCATGGCCAGCGGCAGCAAGTAGTCGCTCTGCAACCTGGGCCAGGTGAGTCGAGCGGGCAGTTCATTGATTTGCAAAAACTCCAGCGTGCGGCGCCGACCTTCGTCGGTCAGCTCGTAGGACTTGCCCGTCTTCGGCCGCAGCAAGTCCGCCTCGACCAGCCGGCGCCAATGCGGCTCGAAGGCTGCAGCCCATTCGCCCGGGCTGAGCCGGGCCCCGGCGATCTTGCCCACGTCGTCTCGCGCTTTCTGCGGCGTGCCAGAAAACAACATCCGCGCCAATATCAACTGGTCGATCGTCTCCAAAGAGGCGGCGGCGAGGCCGGATATCATGACGACTGCTCCTGTTGTTGCGGCCGCAGCGCCCGTTGCCGGCGGACGGCGGCGATGATGGTTTGAACAATATCCTCCAATCGCACCACGACGTCATCGGCCAGGCAACGCACCACAAAAAAGCCGGCTTGTTGCAACAACACGTCCTTGCGGCGATCTCGCCGGTAGGCTTCCAGATCATGGAAGTGATAATAGCCGTCGATTTCTACGGCGACTTGCACGTCGCGAGCCAGCAGATCGACTTCCATTCTGCCGCCCCACGCGTCCGCCGCAGCAAGCCGACCGTTGAGTTCAAACATGTCAGCCGTCTCTGCGTACGTTTGCAGCCGCTCGAACAAATAGCGTTCGGCCTGGCTCCGCGCTGGATCGTCAACGGCCTCGGCAGCCTCTCCGGCCGCCATTTCGGTCGAAAGAGGAAGATCGAGCTCGCCAGGCAGGCGTTCGCCGGCATCATGATCTGACTCTACGCCAATCACGCCTTCACGCACCAACGCCAGAGCGTGCGATTCGGGCGCCTGGGCCAGGTAAGTTTGCAATGCTGGCGCAGTGCATGACACAATCGCCGATACGCCGGGGCAGAGGGAAGTCAGCGTCGTCAGACTTTTGCAAGCAACATCGAAGGCATCGAAGCCGGCGCCTTCGGGCAAGCGAACGAAGAGGGCAGGGGAGTCGTCTCGGCCGACGATGCCGAACGCGCCTGAGAACAAGGCGCCGACCTCGTTGCGACAAGCGGCAAGCAGGCATTCCCAGAGTCCGATGGTAGTCGAGCCTTGTTGGAAACTATGTACGATAATCGCTCGACAAACCGCCTCGCTCGGCGAATTTGCCGCAGCGCCGATCAGACGATCGAGAAACAGCTCCCGTTCATGCGGCGAACGGTCGCGCAAGCGACGCCACAGTTCGCCGCCGCTGATGCCTGCACGGTCGGCCAGCCAACCGCACGCAAGGCCTGGCAAGTTGCGCACTCGCGTCAGCGCACCAAACCAGTCACAAACCAACTCTGAAAGCTGGATGTTTGCAGATTCGCAAACGCTCAGATCTGCAAGCCGACCC